>CAOKJC010000012.1 GCA_948468685.1 uncultured Clostridium sp.
ATTTATTATACACTCTCTCATAAAATGTGTCCATATATCTATTCTAACACCATAATACTAAATTAGGGTCATCTATTGTAATAGAAGCTATCTTTTGCCAATCATCTAATCCACGAAAAAATATCTTTTGTCCTGTCTTTTTGTTTGTAGCCTCTAATGGACTTAATTTAAAATCCCATTCTTTGTCTAACTTCAATTTTTTACAAGCCCACTTCAAATCAGCATATACACTATCTTTTAATGTTGTTGCTGTATCTCTTGTTGCTAATAAACAAGCTCTAGGATATTTTTTTAATAAATACATCCATCTTAAAGCAATTGTTTTGGATTTTTTACTACCTTTTGACCCCATAAGAATTACTTCATCACCTTTAAAGTTCCAAAAAGTAGCATATCCTTTTCCAATTTGTTGTTGTATACTTATTCTTTCTTTATTCATTTACATCATCTACTAATTCAACAGTATATCCTCCAGATATTTCTTTTTTATCTACAAATGTTCCGTATCTTTTACCAAGTAATTCTGCACATTTAGTTCTATCTTGTAAAGAAGCATCTAGTCCGAATTGGTCTTTTTCTTCTCCTCTCATTACTTTTGTGAGGTATTCTAACACTTCATCTTGTGAGGCTATTCTTTGCCTTTCTTTTTCTTCTAGTTTTACTTTTATGAAACTGTCTAGTTTTGACAAGTTTTCTGAACCTAATCTATTAAGATTTTTTCCTTTATATCCTGCTAATTTGCAAGCTTCTGTTGCATTTCCTGTTTCAATATAATAATCAATGAACCTTTTTTGCTTTTCTGTTAAACTATTATAATCTTTTATTTCATCTTCCATCTGCCTCACTTCCTCTCAATTCATTTGCTAAATATTTCATTACATCTACTTTACTATAGCATTCATAATCTTGATTATATTTTTCTTTGTATTTAAATTCCTCTGTATCTTCATTCCATACTTTTATAAATTGTTTTTTCATTATTTGATACTTAGTACTATATTTATCATTTTTCTCACTATAAAATTGAAAACTATTTATTTTATAAAACTTACCTTTTTGTTTTAGTGCATATAACAATTTGTTTATGTTTTGATTAATATTCATCTTTACTCCTTTTAATAAGGCATTGTTTGTTTTCTTGTATATTCTTCTATAACCTCATTTATGAAATCATTACTACTTGCTACTATTTCACATATATCTTCACAATTAAATTCTTTTTCTTGTTGATTGTGTCCATATTCATATAACCATACATGCATTAATTCATGCTTTAGCGTTTTTATAATATTAGATTGACTTTTTAGTAATAATATTTCTTGTGTTTTATATATTGTTAATCCTAATATTTCATCTTGCTTTACTTCATTGTTTATTATTGCTTCATTTACTTCTTTTATTATCCACTCTGTATTATTTATTTTGAATTTCATATTTTTACCTTTCTTTTCTCAATTATGTAAATAAACTACCAGTATTTTTAAACTTTATGACAACTTTCGACACCTTTCGCATTTTATTCATGCTATACTTTATTCCTTGCGATTTTCGGAAGGAGGATGTTGAAATGAATAAAATTGGTACTATTACTGTATCTGTATTTCAATCAATTAACAAAAATAATACTGCTTTTAAGGTTGAAACAGATTATGCAGATAATATAGCAAATGAAGATGTCGAACAAGTTACTTATGTAATTGAAGATACACTTAATTCTTTTTAGACTGTCTTTTGATAGTCTTTTTTGTATATCTAAAACAATAGTTATATCTATTACATTCTTCACATTTTCTTGTCATGCATTTAAAATAATCAATGTTGTCTTTCATAATACTCACACTTTGTTACTTTTACATCATCTTGTTTAAATATTTTTATTTCACAGTTGTATTTGTCTTTATTCTTACATCTACTACAATGCTCTTCTACGTATTTTTGATATCTTTCTTCATCTGTCATAATAACACCTTCTTTTTTATTTTTCGACTTGTTTTGACATTATTTTTAATTTTAGTTTGATATAATTGTCTTAAGCCTGAACGCCACAGAAAGGTGGTGATATCATGTCTAAAGAAGAAATAGCATTACAACTTACCTTAAAGTCTATTGAATATATGGATACACGTCCTTCTAGCAGTTCTATAGATGAAAACAATTCTAATTTTTCAAAACAAGTTTGTAATTTTTATAATTACTTATATACAAACTTAGATAATACTATTACTATGTAAATTACATATAGCATCAGTAATTATACATATAGCTTTTATATTATTTACTATTTGTTCAGGCTCATTATTAAATATTCCTTCTCTAATTATTTTCTTTTCTAAATTATCATTCAATCTGTTTAATCTTTTCATTTCATCTAATAATATTTCTTTAATATTCATATTTTTACCTCTTTCTTTATAAACACTATGAAATGATATATTTGTTTTCTGCTTAAGCAAGGAAAAGAAAGCTTTTATTGTACAATTATTATGCTATTTTAAAACAGATAACCTAAGTCTTTTATATATATCACTTCATACTATTTAAAATTTTTAGAACTCACTAGGAAAGTTCTGTTGTTCCATTTTTTATTCCAATTTTGAAAGGAGTCTACTTATAGCCAAATTTATATTAATTTACCTAGTATAATTAATAACATAATAAAAGAGCTGACTTTACATCAACTCTTTAAGCAGCTTTTTACTTGAATAATTTACAGTCTCACTTTGTGGGACCTTCGTTTTAAGTATTTTACATACTTATCACACTACTATAATACCACATTATTTTAAGAAAAACAGTTACTTTTCTGGTAATTTTCTGGTAATTTTTATGTATTTACTATTTCATTCATTTTTTCTATTGCTTTTAATTTTATTTTTCTTAATTGTTCAATTGTAATTTTATCTTTACTTCTAAACTTTTCATTAAAACTAATTTCTACTTGTACCCATTTCCAGTTATCAATACATTTGCAGTCTATTACATAATTCTCTTCTTCTGTTAATGAACCTAAAGCTATCTCTATCTGTTTCACTTCTTGTTTTATAGGTCTTATTCTTGATAAATCATCTTTTATCCATTGTTTTACTGTTTCTCTAGTTACTTCATGCATTACAACTTCTTTTTCTACTGGACTATTATTGTTTTTAGCTTTTGGCATTCCATATGTATCCAATTGTTGATATATAAATTCTCTTGCTATTTCGTCATCTGACATTGTATCTAAACATTCTTGCCAATAATTACAGCGTTCTTCAGTTGTTTCTATTTTGCCTTTATTCTTTTTTAAATCTTTTAATGCTTTATTAATATCCATATCTTTTGTACCCTCCTAATCTTTTATTTTTATATCTCTATAATTTTCTTTTAATTTGCTTATTATGTTTCTTTCTTTATTTCTTAGTTTACTATCTAAAATACAATATTCATAGTCAACTTCTTTTTTGTATTCTTGTTTTGCTTTTTCAATTTTGTCTCTACATCTATTACAAAAATCTATTGGTTTTTTGTATAAAATTATATTATCTAATATTGGTACTTCTCTATTACATATATCACATTTTTGTATAATCATTTGTATCAGCTCCTAATTTATCTATTTTCTATTTTATTGATATTTGGATACATACTTAAAAACTGATTTCTTATTCCGCTTGTTGTTATTTTATACTCTTTTCCTATTTCTAATTGATTATACAAATCTGTACTATTCCATTTTCCTATAAAAGTTAAATCTGTTATTTCATATGTATTATTATCTGTATCTACTACTAAATACTTATCATTGCTTTTAGAACTTCCACTTCTTTTTACGTACTTGTCTTTTACTGTAATTTCTACTGTTTGAACATTTCCATATGTAATTTTCCAGTTCCAATAAACAAATCCTATAATAAGCCCTATTACTATTGCTCCTATAATTATTCCTATTGCTATTTCTATAGCTCCTTTTTCATTTTTCATCTTTCTTTACCTTTCTTTCAAATACTTATATTTTTTCTGTTTACTTATAACTCTATAATGTGGAATATCAAACATTTTATCTGAACTCCAAAATTCTTCTCCGCACATTGTACAGATGTAAAAATAAGCTATATTATTACTGTCTTTTATTTTTTCATTTGGTTTTATTCCTTTTATACTATCTGAAAAGTTCCATTCGTCCCATTCGCATTGTTTGCCTGCGTTATGTATCCAATTATGAAAACACTCTTCCTTTTTCATATTTTCTTCTCCTATTTTATATTTATACTTTTTTCTACTAGTCCTGCTTGGATTAGGTCTTTAATATCTTTTTTAAATAAATGTTGTTCTTTCTGATTGTAAACTTTAAATAAATAACTTTCCACGTGATATCTTTTTATTGTTCTATCTTTTTCTACTGCTATAAATATTTCGTGTCTATCTCCCATTGTATCTATAGAAACACTTTTGCTTTTAGCATAAATTCCTTCTGGAATAATTTTATAACTAAATTTCTCTAACTCTTTTAAATCTACATCATCTTTTATTTTATACATCTTCTCACTTCCTTTTCAAATATTTATATATTACTCTCTTCTGCTTCTTTTAAAGATTTTTTCTTCTTCCTAGCAATCGATTTTACTTGTTCTTCAATTTGTTTTGTTATTTCTTCTTTTACTTCTGCCCTATTTAATAATAATTTTGAACTATCTGGTATTATTGTCCCTAAACATTCACTTAGATTTATACTCTTAAATACTTCTTCTAACAATTTTAATTCTGCTATCTTACTTTTTATATCTGTTTGTAATTGTGATATAAATATCTCTTTTGATATCTTATGAGCTTCATCATTAAAATTAAAGGTTTCTGAATCACTATACCAACTATCTGTAAAATAAACTTTTCCATTATCTATTATTATATGATTTCTACTTTTTTCTTCATTTAATTGTATTGCATATTGAAGTTTTCCATTTCTAATTATTATTTTTTCATTATATTTTCTTTCCATTGTTTTACTTCCTTTCTTTTCAAATATCCATAAATTACTTTTTCTATCTTATTCAAAGCTTCATAATTTGTAATAAATCGTCCTGCATGTCTATTTCTTACTTCACTTCTTATTATTCTTATTTGCTGATTGTATTGTCGCTTATATATTTGTGCTAATTTATCTTTACTTAAGCCTGCCTTCCAGCGTTCTATTATTTCTTTGTCTTGCATTGCTACACCTCTTTAGTGTAGTATGCTCTATTTTGTTATTTATAATATTTATAATTTATTTTTTACTCTTTTCTTAGCTTCTTCTATTAAACTTAATTCAACTTTTGTATTTTTATCTGAGTTAAATCCCAAATTTATACATTTTAGTTTCGTTTCTTGTAATTCTAATAATTGCATCACATATCTTTTTATCAATTTTTCCATTCTATTTCTCCTCCATCAATTCTTCTAAAATATAAATTTGAAATCTAAAAACATCTTCTCTTGAATAAATTAAATTGTTATTCTTAACTCTTTTTTTGTGAATTTTCTAGTACCTTTATCTTCTCTTTTATTGTTTCTTTACTTATTGAATTTTCTATGTAGTTTAAAATTGTTTCTATTGATTGTTTAGTTTTTAAAAAACTTTCTCTTGTTATTTTTATAAAAGTTAAATTATCGATTTTGCTATTAAATTCAGAATTTAACTTTAGAAACTTTATCGCTTCTTCTAATTCTTTATTCATCTAAAACACCTCTAATCGTGATTTCTATTTTTTTCTTTAACTATTTTTATTTGTAAAGTATCATCATTCCATGAATGTCTATCATATATTTCAAATCCATCTTTTCCTTTACAAGCATATTCTTTTACTAAATCATCACAAACTGTGTTAGTTAATGTAAAATACCATCTTTTTTTATCTAAATCTTTAAATATTCTATTTGGGTCAACATCTTTTTCTTCTACGTATAAATTGCCATATCTATCCTTTTTAGCTTTCCCTAATAATTTCATAAATTCTTCTAACTCCATTTAAAACACCTCTTTATCTTCTTTCCATTCTTTTGGTATCTTCCAATTTCTTGGTTCTCTATTAAAATATTTTTCACAAGCTACTTCTATATCGCATTCACTACAACCCATATAATTGCTTGTACAATATTCATTTATAGTTTTTATAGCTTTCTCTACTAATTCCATCCGTAGCTCCTTTACTTTTTCATTTATTGCTTGTAGTTCTTGAATTTCTATATATCCACTGCCATCATACTGTTCATAGCAATCAATTGTCATGTCAGTGTAAAATCCTATTCTTTTATCTTGTTTACCATATAAACATATACAAGCTGCAGCACTTTCTTCTGATAAATCTTCATATCCTAGTTCTTTAAACATCTCATCTGCTTTACTCATTGCTTGTCCTCACTTTCTTTATAATATTTGCATGCGTCATACCATTCTACTATGCTAAGTCTAAATACATAAGGAAATTTACAATAGTTAATTGATGTATTTAGGTGTGATACATATTTACAATTAATACACTTTTTATCTTTTATTAATATATTTTGTTTATCATATTTAACAATAGGAGCTTTAATATAGATTCTATTATCTGTTACTTCCATCATTTTCCCCTTTCAATATTTTTAAAATATCTACTAAATACCATTTTGTATATTTTGCCTCTGGATATTCTGATATATCTTTCTCTAACTTCTCTTCTATCTTTTCTATTCTACTATTTAATTCACAATACATTTTTCCTATTAAGTACATTAAACTTAAAAATACTATTGCTGTTATTGTTATACTAATTTTCATTTTCTACTTTCCTTTCAAAGTATTGTTTTACAAGACTTTTAAAATCTTTTGGCTTATTTGATGTCCATATGTATTCTTTCATTTTTTTATTTTTCTTCTGGTATTATAAATTCTCTTATAAATCTATTTGCATATTCTTTTGATATTAGGCTTCTTTCTGTTTTATTATGTGTATCATTTATTGTTTTGGTTTTGTACCAAATTTGAGGTTCTAAAATCATATTGTATTGAGGCTTACAGTTTATAAACCAGTATTGTGTAGGTTTTTGAAAATAATCGCCTCTTAAAGTTCTATCTTTGTCTATTATTTTAGCAGGTATTGCCCAGTATTTTACTAAATAATGTGTGGAAGAATAAGGGTTTTCAATAATCATCGGTATTTTTCTTCTTAAACACACTATTGCTAATTTTGTTACTAATTCATAAAGTTTAGATAATTCCCTATGTAACTTTAAATCATATTCCAGCTTTTGTTCATCTGTATATTTTTTCATTTGAAAAGCTGTTCCTCTAAAGTGCATCTGCACCTGGTCTTCAAATCTTGTGCAAGGAAAAAAAGCTATTACTGTATCTGTTTCTTCTATATCATCAAATATACTGTCTTTATTATCATAAGCATTCTCTATTTCATTAAATAAATCTATAACAAAATCTGTTTCATTAAATTCATTTTGAATATCATAATCAAATGCTTCATATCCTATTTTTTTAAATTCATTTTTAAATGTTCCACTTTGTTCAAATAAACAATGAAATCTTTTATTTTTCATTTATTTTCCTCTCAAAATATTGTTTTATGCATTTTACACAAATATCTAAAGTAACTTCTATATCATCTTCACAGTATTTTTCTTTTTGGTATTCGCAAATATCTTCATCAATATCTAAATTAGCTATATACATTGCCATTAAATTAATTATTTCATCTTTCTTTTTTAACTGCTTATTTAATTTTGAAAATTCTGTTTTGTATAGACTGTATTTATTTAACTTCTTAACTTCCTTTACTCTATTTCTTAATTTTCTTATCAATTCTTTGTTCTTATTTTTTAATTTTTCTAGTTCTGTTTGTTGTTTTTGTACTAGATTTAAGACTGTTTGTAAATCTTCTATATTACAAATAGTTATATCTCCACAATACAGTGGTCTTGCTATGTCATTATATTTAATTCTTTCTATTATTTCTTTCTCTTCTTCTGACATTTTAATCCTCCAATCTGTATAAAGTAACTTCATAATCACTAAATACTTCATCTATTATTTTATAAACTATGTTCCAATCTCCATTAGCTATTCCACAGCCTATGCCGATATGGCATGCATATACTTAGTTTAAAAACTTTAGCATATTGTTTTATTTCTTCTAATGCTATTTTCATCGCCTCATAATCAGTATCAAAATTTTCTTTTTGACTAAACATATTGCATATTATTTTGTTATTTTCTTTATAGAAAAATACATTTCCTTTTAGTAGTTTGTATTTATTTTCTAAAACTTTACAATGTTCTGAATATTCTTTTTCTAAATTTATATATCGGTTGGCGAGTTGTCTTGCAACTCCACCGCCCATATATCCTTGAATATTAACTTGATGACAAATAATGTCTTTTGTACAATTTAATATATTTCCATCTACTATATTAACCATCGGCTTGTCTCCTTTTTGCTAATATTTTTCCATATACTCCACATTCTTCAATAGGTACTTCTCTTAATACTTTTACTTTTGATGTTCTTACTTTTCCGTCTGTATCTATCGGCATTACTATATCTGATATTTTTGTTTCTACTTCTAATATTGCTAAGTTATCCCAATTTCTTCCGAAATTTAATGCCCAGTCTAAACATGATATATTTATTCCATAACTACAAGTGTTTTTTATGTCAGTATCGCATTTTTCTGTTTTATATTTTCCTATTTCATATATAAAATCTTCTTTGTAGTCTGCATGGTATGTATTATCCTTGTACTTTCTTACCGCTTTATAAAAAACAGCTTTGGTTTTAGTATGTTTTATTCCATAGCAATCAATAAAATCATTTATATTTTTAGGCATATATACTATTCTTGCATTTCCTAATATATTTATCTTTCCATCATATTGTCTGTTTACTACTTGACTATTACCTCCCGCTTCTACTGAACTGTTTTCCCATGCTACTACTGAACTGTTTCCCCTTGCTACTACTAAACTGTTTCCCCTTGCTTCTACTGAACTGTTTTCCCTTGCTACTACTGAACTGTTTTCCCATGCTTCTACTGAACTGTTTTCCCATGCTTCTACTGAACTGTTTTCCCATGCTTCTACTGAACTGTTTTCCCTTGCTACTACTAAACTGTTTCCCCTTGCTTCTACTGAACTGTTTCCCCTTGCTACTACTGAACTGTTTTCCCTTGCTACTACTGAATAATAGTATTTATTTTTTACTATTGCTTTATTATAAGACGTTCCAAATTCTATATATATTCTTCCTTTAAAATCTAAAGGTATATCATCTAATTCTTTTTGATTTTTTACAGTTATCTTTGTTAATTTTTCATAATCTATTTTTTCCATCTTTCTTCCTCCTCATATTATGCCATTTGCTATGTCCTGGCATTATTTAATTATTCTTAATTCTAAATCTTGATATTTCTTTTCAAATAATTTATGTTTTAATTTGAATACATCTGTCTGCATTCCTTTTACATCTTCTACTATTGTTTTTCCATTTTCTATATACTTAAAATCTGCTATATATTCAATCTTTCTAAACGTTTTCCCGTTCTTTTTAAAGCTTTCTTGTAGTAGAAAATGTGGTTGTAGTTCTAAGTCTTGTATTTTTCCAGTCTTTAATAATAATTTTAATTCTTTATATCTACGACTCTCTTGAATACTATCAAATACATAGTCATCTAATATTATTTTTTTATTTCTATATTTGTTCATCTTTTGCCTCTTAAATTTTATTTACATCTGTGTCAAAACTCATTTGACCATTTGCTAATATTCCATTTAATCTGTCTAAACTAATTTTATGATATTCTGAATCTATTTCTATTCCTATAAATTGTCTATTTAGTTCTTTGGCTGCAACGCAAGTTGTTCCACTTCCACTAAAGCAATCTAGTACTATATCTTCTCTATTGCTAGAATTAATTATAAAATTTTTTATTATATTTATTGGCTTTATTGTAGGGTGTTTATATTTATCTTTATCTGTTTTATTAATATTAGTAACATAGTATTTTCTTTTTGTATCATAATCTCCATTGAGTTGTACTTTATTTTCTCTTGCAAATATGCAATATTCTGTATCGTTGGCATAAGTATTATTCATTGTAGGTAAAGGATTAGTTTTATGCCATGTTAATATTTCTATGTTGCAATTTTTTTCTAAATAATGTCTTAATAAGGGTTCTACTTGGTGTTTGCTACACCAAATATAAATATTTATTTTCTTTAAAATCCTATCTAATTCATTCAATAATTCTAAATCAAATCCACTGCTTATATGTTTTATTTCTTCTCTTATTTTTTTCTTATCTTCCCATACTCTTTTTTGACCTTCATTTTTATATTCTTTGTTTTTTAATAATGAATTTGTATTTGTTGCTACTTTATAATACTCTTTATGATATGGTCTTTGTGCTACATAGTTGTTTTTTCCGCCTGTAGTATATTCGTATGGAGGGTCTATTATTATTAAATCTATACTTTTATCTGGAATATCTTTTATTAATTTATAACTATCTCCTAATGTTATTGTGTTTATCATATCTTCAAATTTCATCTTTCTTCTGTTCCTCCTCTACATAATTTTTACATCTCCAAACACCTTTAAAACTTTCTGATTCTAATCTATTGCAACCGCATACATTTTGCACATTTTCCTATAAGTTGTGGATAATTGTATTTCATAAACTTATTCATCTGGCATTTCATATACTTTCGGTCTGCTTACAGGTTTTAATATATATTTTGGTTCTGCAAGTTCATCTAAATTATTTAAACTTGATTTTCTAATATGGAAAAATTCTTCATTTTTGAATAATTTAACTATCTCTTGTAATACTTCTTTTGCTCTTTCTTCAGTTTTATAGTTTCCTAAAACCATTTTCCCAGCATTAAAATTGCATGCAATTTGTTTTTCATTTTCAAATGGTATTCCTAATATTTCTACTCTATCAAAATTTACAATTCTTGTTTTTTCTTGATTTACTATTATCATAATTTCCTCCTAAATCTGTGGAATATGTTGCATGTTTTGTACTATCATTTTCTCAGTCTCTGTTGTTTCTCTATATACTGCAACTTCCTTATTTGTTACATTACATTTCTTCGTTTTGTCTGTTGTAACAAATCCTAAATCTTCTAGTTCTGTGATTCTTGGTCTTGCATTATTTACATCTGCTGTGTTTGTATAATGTCTTTTATACAATTCTTGTGCTATTTCTCTTGTTGTCATTTCTTTATCTTTTAAAATTTCTAATATTTGTTTATGTCTCTCACTTAAATGATCTAACATATATTTATAACTTTTGTATCTTGTCATAAATGTTATTGTATTCATTTGTTTTCACTCTCCTTCAAATTCATTATTTGCATATAGAAAAGTTAATTCTTTCTCGTTATACTCTCTGCTTTTAAAATTACTTTCTTTAACTTTTTTGGTTTTATTTTCTTTTTGGGCTTCTATTAATGTCTTTATTCCTGCTTTTTGCCAATTATTTAATATTGCTTTTATATATCTTCCATTCCTTTTATTAGCTTCTACACTTATTTGCATTGAATAAATAACTAAATCTTTTCCCATCTCTTTCGTAAAATCTTCTAGTGTTTCTAAAATAAAAGGTGTAACAAGTCCTATATTGTTGTTGTAAAAACTAATAACTTCTTGCAGACCGTCATCACAACTGTCATCTGCTTTTTGTAAGCCGTCAACACAACTGTCGCTTATTGTTGTTATTACATTCTTATCATTCTTTATATTCTTTACATTCTTGTTTGTGTTCACTTGCTGTTCATTTGTTGTGCAGTTGTTGTTCACTTGTTGTTCATTTTGTTGTTTATCTTGCTGGTATTTATTCCACGAAACTATTGTTATAAGCCTATTTTTATTACTACTTTGTTGTTCAATTTGATGTTCATTTTCTAACGTTTTTAAAATTCTTTGTACTTTATTCTCTTCAATCTTTAATTTTTCTGATATTGATTTTCTTCCTGTAAGTAATTGTCCCTTTTTTAAAGTGATTCTTTTTCCTTTAAATAGAACATCATATTCTTTATGTGTAGTATTTAATAGTAGATATATCCAGACTGCTAAATAATCACTATCTTTTGTTATTATTGGATTATCTAATGTTTTTCTATGTAATTTTATCCAACCTTCCATATATATTTTTTCCTTTATTCATGATTTTGTACTATTACTGAAAAGTCTTGCTTTAATGATAATTTTAATATATTATCTAAATCTTCTTTTGATAAATTATTATATCTAATTCCATCTGCTGAATTTTCCATGTAATCATACGCATTATTTGATTCTATAACTAACGCACTATATCTCATTGCTTTCTCCTTTCGTAAAATTAAGGCTAAAACTTTATTATTTGTTAGTCTTAGCCTTGTTGTTATTAATCTATTTTGTTGTATTCTTCTATAATTGCATTTTGAATTAATTGTCTTGTTTCTCTATTAATTGGATATGCTATATCTCTAAATTCTCCATTTGGAGTTCTTCTACTTGGCATTGCTATAAATAATCCATTTTCTCCCTTTAAAACTTTAATATCATTTATTATAATGCTATTATTTATTGTTATTGTTGCTAATGCTACTATTCTATTATTTGTTTTTATCTTTTTTATTCTTATTTTTGTTATTTCTATCATTTTCTTTTACTCCTTTTTTATAAATAACTAATTCCAAAAATCTGTCTAAATTTTTCTCTACTTTCTTTTTCTTCAAATTTGCTTTGTGCTAATTGTTTTAAATATGTATCTAATGTTTTCCCATCTCTTCCATGTACTCCCCTTGTTCCTCTGTGATGTTCTGGACATAAATATACTTTTAGTCCATATTTTTCACTTAATTTTCTATTTGCTGTTCCATATATACAGTGATGTTCTTCTACATTACTATTGTGACAAATTAAACATTGTCTTTTAACTTGTATTATTGATTTACTCATTTCTTATTCCAACTTTCTAATAAACTTTTAATTTCTGCTGGTGTTTTTGTTTCTATTCCGTAAATTTTACAATCTTCTACTAAGTCATTTATTAATCTACTCATTTGTTTACTATTAAATGAACTTGAACCATAATAAGCATTTATTATTTTAAATTCTGTATTTCCTATTATTTCTGTATCAAATATTTCACAGAACCATGCTACTCCTTGGCTTATCCACATTTTTTCAAATGTATTTATATTATCTTTTTCAATCTTAAATCTTCTAAATATTCCTAGTTCTTTTACTCTTCTTTTGTATTCTTCTATTGTATCTATTTCTGCTAATTCACATAGTTCTTGCAAAAGTTTCCAGAAATAATTATTTGCATTTAAACTTCTTTTCTTTATATGTCTTTTTACTGTTATTTTAAGCTTTAAACCTTTTAATTCTTCTATGGTAGGTAATTTGCTTTTGTCATTAATTAAAAAGCTTATTTTAGGTCTATTTGTTTTATAATCAATACTTATTTCTTCTAATGTTCCTGTTGTTTCCATATTAGCCTCCTAATATTTACAATTCCATTTTTCTGTGTACAAATCATATAAATCATAAGTTTTTAACCATTCAATAAATTTATGCAATACACTTTCTATTGTTTCTGGAAACATATCCTTTGTATATTCTTCTCTAAATATATCTCCTGTTGTTATTTGTTCAGCTTCACAATCATCGATAATATCTTTTTCAAATTTATTTGTTATTAAATACACCATTTTTTTTGCTTCTGGTATCATTTCTAAATACATAAGCGTTTGATGATTATTAAAGAATTTACCAACTTCATAATTACTTGTGTATTTGTAATCGTAGATAATTCCACACTTTAAGCAATCTACTATTCCATATAATAAATAATCTCCATACTCTTTACTAACTTTTACTTGATATGCCCCATTTAATGTTTCAGAATAATTTTCTTGCATATATTTTTCAAATTCAAAACCTTTCATAATACTTTCACTTGCTTCAAATTTTTCTTTTTTTAATACTTTTATAAAGTCTTCTAGTGTTCCATTTTTACTATTGTATTGCCAACTATTTAATAATGTAGGAGTTATATAATATTTAGCCATATCTATCTCCTTTCAAATTTTTTACCATTGCACCACATATAATTTTCTGTTGGATAAAATTCATCATATACTAATGAAAAATCTTCATGTTCATCACAGTACATATCTCCATGTTCTATATACATGCAATTGATACATTGTTCACATGTTTTAGCCATTAGTCTCTACCTCCTGTTTTAGTTCATATTGTTTTGTTTCTTTATTCCATTGCATATTTAAGCTATTTAATTTTTCTAAAAATCTTGATGCTAATTCTTTTTTACTTGTTAATCTATGATCTATTGTTGACATTAAATCTGATATTTCCTGTACATTTTCTTGTGTCATATTTTCAATAGTTGGTATATACTTATCCATTACTTCTTGATATTCTTTTCTTTCTACTTCAAATACTTTGCTTTCTTCCTGGATATTTTTGTCAGCCTTTTCAAATAATTTTGCTAAGAAATCATTTTGCATATTTCCATCTAATTCTGGTATTGTATAATTTCCTTTTATTCCAAAACTTGACTTAGCAAAATATCTTTCACAATTATTAAATCCTATTTGTTTTTTATCTCCTCTCATTTCAATAAATCCACCTAATTCTACATTTTGCCATACTGTATTTTTTGTACTTCCTTCTACTAAAATTCTTAGTTTTGTATCTTCCTCTTGTTTTTCTTCTACTGCATGAAAAATAATTACACAATGTTTTCTCAATTCAAAATATATGTAATTCATAAATCTTGTAAATTCTCTGGCTACTGCTCCATAACCTTGTAAACTTAATGTGCCATCTTTTTTAGCATTTTTAATATCATTCTTAATTACATAGTTTTTCATTAAATCTAATAGTTTTCCACCTGTATCAATTACTATAGTTTCATAATCACTTAAATCACTTTTCAAATCATTTAATAATTCCTCATAATTTTCTGGCTGTATGTAATCTTTTCTTACACTTGCCATTGTTCTATTAATTCCAAAATCTACATCTATCAACAATGGTTTTGGTGCTGATAATCCTAATGTTGTTTTTCCTATTCCAGGGTAACCTGCTATAAGTACCCTAAATTTATTTGTTTCATTTATTATTTCTGCTGGTTTTTTAATCATTTTTATTTTCCCCCTTAAATCTTCTAATCTTTTCTTTTAATTCATTTGCATATCTATAATCTTCACTGTCCCATTTGTCTTGCATTTCTAATACAAAATATCTTCTTTCTAATTGTTCCAAAGTTTCCATTTTAAATATCCTCTAAATTACTTTCCATCTCTTCTTTAAATTCTTCTGTTTTCATATATTCTTCATATTCTTTTATCTCTTCTAATGTATTTTTCAATTCTTCTGAGCCTATTTTTCTTTCTATTATCGCAATTCTTTCTTTATCTTCTGTTGCTTGTAAAAATATTAAATAAAAATCTGTAATCATTCTATATTTCATTTTACTTCTATACTCATTTCTTAAATCATAAACTTTTTCATTTTTATCTATGTAATAATCTATATAAGCTTCTCTAATGTCATCATTAGATACTCCTTCACTATCTAGAAAGTCTTTTGCTATTTCTTGTAATTCTTGTCTTTCATTATCTTGCATTTCATCTAGCTTAAAAAACTCATCTGTATATTCTATATAAGCATCATTTTCTAACTTTTGAATTAACTCGAATATTTTATGATTTAAAGACTTTTTTAATACATCTATGTTATCTATACTTAAAACATATTTAAAAGTATCTTTTACACTCCTAGTCCAATAACTTTTATTGTTTTCATTGTTATCTTGTATATTTACTTCAAAATAAATAGCTTTTGTTCTTACATCTATTGAACTTAGTTTTAATGTTATTTGAAATCCTTTATATATAAATATCGTCCATTCTTTCTCCCACATTTTTTCATCTAAATAATTTTTTATAATAAAACTATAATCTACTTCATAGACTTTTAATATTAATCCTTTTTCCATCTCATTCTCCTTTGACATTTCTATTTATTTGTGTTAATATATAAATAGAAATTCATATATTTAATTGTATGGTTGAACTAATTTTCTGATTTGCGGTCTGAAATTAGTTCTTTTTTATGTTCAATTTCTAATTGTTCTTCTAAATATTCTTGAATATCAAAGTATAAGTCATTTTTTAATACTTCTAATTTAGATAGCATTTTCATATTTTTATAAATGTCATTTGATTGTCCAATCTTTATTACTTCTACTAATTCTCTAAAAATGCTTTGTTTGACTTCGTATTCTTCTCTTTTTAATGCTTTTATAATTTCACTTTGTTCATCTATTACTTGTCTTTGTTCTCTGCTTTGATTTTTGTAATATTGCTCTAAATTACTCATTCTTCTTAACTCCTTTCTTGTAAAATTTTATGCATATTTCCAAATATATCCACATGATGTTTTACTTCTTCCATTACAACAATTTGATATTGACCATTTTGATATATTAAAATTCAAAGTTATTTCTTTTATACTTGCCCATTCTTTTATTTTGTTTCCTTGTAAATCCAGTTGTATTATTTTTCTACAATTGCTAGGTTTATCTAAACCAATCTTCCAAGCATGTTGTATATTTTCTTTTCTTGTACACCATTCTAAATTGTTTACATTATTATTTTGTTTATTTCCATCTATATGATTAACATCTTGCTTATTTTCTTTATTTAAAATGAATGCTTCTGCAACCAATCTATGTACTGAATATTTCTTTTTTGAAAAATTAATATATCTGTATCCTCGTCCATTATCCCATTGCTTTAATATTTTTTCTTTTCCTTTCCTCATATAATTCATGCTTTTTACTCTACCTAAATTACTAATTTGATATATTCCTTCGTACCCCTTTATGTCTTTCCATATCTCTTTCTCCATTTTTTCCTCCTAATTTAACGTTGTAGCTGTCATAAATCCATAAAATAACATTGCTGAGCACATCATATTAAATGCTACATATACTATTGCTTGTCCTATTAATCTTTTTAGTTTTCTTTTCATTGGCTTTCCTCCTCTCTTATTTTCTTTACAATAAAAGGAATAAGTAAATCTTCTTTGAAGTTTTCTAATGTTATTTCTGAACTAGAATTAAAAAATATTTGCGGTGATTTACTTAATAGTATGTCTTCTTTTTTACCCATTCCCTCCTCCTTTTTCATTTTCTGAAAGTTCATTTTCAAAAAAAATTTTTTCTACTTTACATTTTAAAAATTTTGATATTAGTAATGCTTCATTTACTGAAAATTTAACATCTCCATTTTCTTTTTTAAAATAATTACATGGAGATTTATTAATAATTACTGCCATATCTTCAATTTTATATCCTTTTTTTTCTCTAATTTCTTTCAGTTTTTCATACATTTTTATTCCTCCTTTCAGTTTCTGAATATATAATATTTCATTATCTGAAAATTGTCAATACTTTTTTTAAAAAATTTTTTTATTTTTTTCATTTACTGAAATTAATTTGCTTTTTTCATAAAATGAAAGTATAATAAATTTAGAAAGGTTGGTAATTTATGGTTTTTGGAGAAAGAATAAAAAAATTACGAATTGAAAATCAATGGACTCAGGAATATGTTTGCGAAAAGTTAAAAATATCTTCTGGTGCTTTATCTAGATATGAAACTAGTATGTATGAACCAAAATCTTTAGACTTAATAAAAGATTTTGCTAATCTTTTTGGAGTTTCTACAGACTACTTACTAGGAAAAACAGATGTAAGAAATTACAACGATATAGAAAAAGAGTTTCGTTTTGCTTATCATAGAGAAATTGAAAACTGTGGTCTTACAGAAGATGAAATTAAAGACGCCATTAGATTATATAAAGAAATCAAGTATGGTAAAAAATAATTTACGGAGGATAAAATGGAACTAAATTATTTATATGATATAGCAAACAATGAAAACATATCTATAATTGATTTTAAAATGAAAAATAAAGCACTTATTGAAGAAATTGATGGTAATTATTATATAGCAATGAATTATTCAAATATAGCTAATTCTAATGAAGAAAAAGTTATTTTATCAGAGGAACTTGGACATTATTATACTGGAAACTTATATAATTCTTATATGAAATACGAAACTATTAGTAAAATGGAATATAGAGCTCTTAAATGGTCTTTTAATACTTTAGTTCCTTATAGAAAATTGATAAATGTTATAAAAAATGGCATTAATACTATTTTTGAATTAGCTGAATATTTTGAAGTTCCAATAAATTATATGCAAAAATGTTTAGATTTTTATAATTCTAAATATGACATGCGAAAGGAGTTAAGTTATGCTTTTAGCTAGTTATGCAAGATACAGTTCAGATATGCAAAGGCATGAATCAATCACTGCTCAATTAAGAGCAATAGAAAATTGGGCTGAACGAAATGGACATAAAATTATTTGTAATTATATTGATGAAGCTGTTAGTGGAAAAAATGATGATAGACCTGAATTTCAAAAACTAATTAAAGATAGTTCAAATTCAGAATGGGATGGTGTAGTTGTTCATAAATTAGATAGATTTTGGAGAAATAGATATGATGCTGCTATATACAAAAAGAAATTAAAAGATAATAACAAAAAAATCTTCTATGCAGAACAAAATATTGATGACTCTCCTGAACGGAATAATAATGGAAACTTTACTTGAAGGAATGGCTGAATATTATATTGCCAATTTAGGTAAAGAAGTCAAAAAAGGACATAAAGAAAATGCACTTATATGCAAACATAATGGTGGTATTCCGCTTCTTGGTTATGATATTGATAAAAATTTAAATTATATTATAAATGAAGATGAAGCAAAGATAGTAAGAATAATTTTTGATATGTATTCTAAAGGTTATACGGTACGAAAAATTATAACTACTTTAAATGAAAAAGGATATAAAACAAAAAGAGGAAATGCTTTTGGTAAAAATTCAATTTCTGATTTAATTAGAAACGAAAAATATACTGGAGTATATACATTTGGTTATGGAGATAGACAAAAGAACAGAAATAAACCAAAAGAAGATATGATTAAAATAGATGGTGGTATGCCAGCAATTATTAGTAAAGAGGTGTTTAATATGGTTCAAAATAGAATAAAAAGGAAAAATGGTGGAAGTGGTAAAGCTTCTCATGTATATCTACTAACAGGTATATTATTCTGTGGAAAATGTGGAGAAAGTTATATAGGACAAAGTTCAAATGGTAGATGTAAATATGGTTGTAAAAAAAGAATAAATAAAGTATCTTGTGATAATTTATATCTAAGTAAAGATAAAATTGAA
This sequence comes from uncultured Clostridium sp., assembly GCA_948468685.1. Taxonomy (GTDB): domain Bacteria; phylum Bacillota; class Clostridia; order TANB77; family CAG-508; genus CAG-269. The sequence continues at coordinate 19,342 of CAOKJC010000012.1, forward strand.
GATTATGTAATTAACAATTTATATAATTTAATAGATAATAATATTACTGATGAATTTGTAGAAAAGGTAAATAAAGAATATTTTAATAGTAAAGAAGAATTAAAAGACTCATTATCTTTAACAAAATCTAATTTATCTAATATTGAAAAACAAATACAAAATTTAGTTAGTGCTGTTGCTTCTGGAATAATAAATGATAGTATAAAGAATGAATTAACTAAATTAGAAAATGAAAAAACAGATTTAGAAAATAAATTAAACTTCTTAAATTCTGTTAAAGAAATCAAAGAAATTTCTAAAGATGATATTTTAAAAGTTATACGAAATGATATAAACGTAATAAAAACTCTTTCAGAAGAAGAACAAAAAGTAATATTACATAAATATATTAAAAAAATATTAGTTTATCCTGATAAAATAGAAATAACCTTTAACATTAACAATAACCAAATTTTAGCCACAAAAAAAGCTATGAGTTGCAATACTCATAGCGATGGTGGGCAGAGATGGATTCGAACCATCGTACTCAAATGAGAACAGATTTACAGTCTGCCGCCTTTAGCCACTCGGCCATCTACCCATATTAAATTTTTAGAAAATATTGTGTCTTTCGACAATAGCTATTATAAGCTTTTTATAAACTTTTGTCAATACATTTCTAAAAATTTTTTCATATAATTCAATTTTTTTCATCTTTGCTAGTAATTTTCACTATTTTTTGAGCCTCAAGTTTCCCAGCTCTAGTTATAGAATTAAAACCATATTTTTCGTTTAAACTATCTATAACATTATCAAGTTTCTTCTGTTTTTCATCACTCTCTACATTTCCAAATAATGAAATTTGCATTTCTTCTTTTGATACTAAATTATCTACTCTAACTCCTATTAATCTAATAAACATTCCATTTTTAAACATTTCGTTTAATAAATATTTTGCTTTTTTTAGAATATCTTTTGTATTAGAACTTGCATTATCTAATTTTGCTTGATGTGAGAAATCTTGAAAGTCTTTTGTTCTTAATTGTACATTTACAACATTTGCTATCATATTTTGTTTCCTTAGTCTATATGTTACTTGTTCTGTTAAAGCTAATAGAACTTCTTCTAATTGTTCTATATTATTTATATCTATAGGCAAAGTTATGGAATTTCCTATGCTTTTAGGTTTTTCTGGCATATATTGTACTTCTGTTTCATCTATGCCATTTGCATATTCCCACATCATTTTTCCATGCTTTCCAAACTTTTTTATTAACATTTCTTTATCTGAATTTGCTAAATCTCCTATTGTTCTAATTTTCATATTATATAATTTAGGTACTGTTTTCTTCCCTAACATAAATAATTCTGATACTGGTAAATTCCACATTTTTTCTTTGATTTCTTCTTTAAAAAGTGTATGTATTTTATCTGGTTTTGTAAAGTCTGATGCCATTTTTGCAAGTAACTTATTGTTTGCTACTCCTACATTTACTGTGAATCCTAATTCTTCTTTTACTCTTCTATTTATTTCTTTAGCTTTGTTTATTAAAGTATCTTTCATTAAATAATTTGTCATATCTAAAAAGCATTCATCTATTGAAAATCTTTCAATTTTATCTGTATATTCTAACAATAAATTATATAATTTATTTGAGTATTCTCTATATATTTTAAGATTTCCCTGATACACTTGTAAATTTCTACATTTTTGTCTTGCACTATATAAATTTTCTCCTGTTACTATTCCAAATTGCTTTGCTTTTGAACTTTTAGCTAATACTATTCCTGACCTTTTGGTTTCGTCTCCTCCTATTACTGCTACTTGTTCTCTTATATCTATTTTTTCTCCATTTTGTAACTTATATACTGCAAGCCATGATAAAAATGCATTATTTACATCAACATGTAATATTTGTTTTTCCATATTAATATCACCATGTTTATTATAAAACATTTGTTTTAGTTTGTCAATAGTCTTTCATCATATAAATTTGTAAAATACACTCCAATTCTTTCTTGTACTTTATATGCTTTTTTATCATCAGCATTATCATTTATTGTAACTAAGATATAATTTCCACTTTCTTCTCCTTGCATTTCAAAATTGTCAATTGCTGAAACTGTTACTTTATCTCCATTTTCAAGGTAGAAATTAGCATATGGTAATATGTCTAATCCAAATGCTCCATTAAATTGATGTTCAATTCCTGAATTAATCATTATTTCTAATTTATTCATTACATCTCTATTTTCAATCTTTACAGGTTTTTTATACATTGCTTGTCCTGATTCTTTGTCCTCAATTGATACTTCTAAATATCTTATATTTTCTAATGTCTTTCTTAAACATTTTTTTATAATATAATTATCATTCTTTTTCTCAAATATTACTGTCATTTTACCTGGTATGCCTTCATTTTCTCCCATATAAAATTTGTATTCTACTTCATATGTATCCTCTGAAATCTCATTCATATTTATAATTTCATAATTGCTTCCATCTCTTCCATTTGCATATATAACTAACCTTCCATCAACATTTTTTTGATACATTGTAAATTGTTGTTCAAATAACTCTTCTGATACATATTTTAACATTGCCTTTTTAAAGTCTTCATATTTAATATTTGTTCCATAATAATTATATATTTCGCCACTGATAATAGTTACTCCTTCATATAGCGTAAATTCTTTTTCATAATATTCTTCATAATTATTATATCCATCACGTAAATTTAATTTTTCATATAATGGTATTTGAATGCAATCACGTAATGAATATATATATAGATAATCTTCTAATACTTTTTTCTTTTCTGCTAATTCTGTACTTTTGCTTTCAGTTTTGTTTTCCTCTATTTTGTTTTCTTTGCCTATCATTTCTGATATTTTTCCACTTTTTAAACTAATAATTGCTCCTACTATTATTACAATCATTAATAAACTTATAATTATAATATTTTTCTTTTTCATAACATCATTCTCCTTTGTTTTCTTATATCTTTATACTAACATAAAAAGAAGTAATTTTCAATTATTACTTCTTTATTTAATTTTCGTTATTTTTATTTCACCATAATAACTTCTATGGTGCTGAAATATATCCTTTTTTAATTAATACATCATCATTATCAACTTTAAGTGCAAAATATGGATTATCAGAATCTTTTTCTTTCATAAAAATTATAAAAGTATCATCAAACAAAAATCTTCTATCAGCTTCTGCTAGATATATAGGAACCATTTGAGCCTCACTAGATAAATTACATCCTTTTTCATTCAAATCAAATTTCACATTTTGAACAGCTACTGAAATATACATTCCATTCGTACCTTTTATCTCTTTTCCTTTTAATTCATCATAACTTACTGTTCCATCTACTTTTACAAAAGGAATAATCACTTCTTCATACTCTTGTAGTTTTCTTTTTCCTGTATATTTATCAGTTTTTATCTTTATATCATTATAATACTCATCAAATGTTTTTTTGTCATCTGTTCTATATACTATTATTTCGTCTCCTTCTTTTGTTTTTAATTTTACAGCAAAAGTATTATCATATTTCGAATTATCTTGTTGGCTTTTTCCATACGTATCAAACCATTGTAAATTACCTGGTTTATTATAAAATAGTACTTCTACATTTTCTCTTAATTCTTCTACTCCTGTATTATTTATTCCAAACCATTTTACGCCTTCTTCTCCATCTCCAAATGGTCTGTTATATGAATCACTCAAATTATCAAAAGGATGTATAAAATTTAAATCTTTATTTAATGTTGCTATTATGTCATATCCACCATCTTTTTCTTCTTTTACCTCTATTTGATAGTCTTCTTTCGATAGCATTTCTTTAGAAAATTTACTTTCATTTAATTGATTTGCCATCTCAACATTTTCTTCTAATTCAATTTTTCTTCCTAATATATCTGTAAATTCTTTCCATACTAAGTCAAATGTTCCTACCCACAAATTATTTTTTGTTTTTTCATCAATCGTTCCTTGATAAGTTGGATTAAATTTTACTTGATTATATTTTTTATAAATTCTTCTTGCTGCATATGCAACTCCAGATATAGTAACAATTGCACAAATCATAACTATTAATATTTTTGATATCTTGTTCATTTCTTTAAATCCTTTCATTATTAATATTTTTCTAAGTTCACTTTTTCCTCTATGAACAAGATTTTTGACATTTTGAATTGATTTTCCTAATATTTTAGCTGTTTCTTTATATGACAATTCTTCAATTTTTACTAAATATACTGCATTCTTATATTTATCATTTAACATGTTTATAGCTTCTAATAATTCTTTCTTACTTTCTCTTTTAGTTACCATTTCTAATACGTCTTTTTCTATTTCTTCATCTTTATTTGATAAATATTTTTCTGTTATTTTGTCTCTTCTTTTTTCAGTGCTAATGTATGTAATTGCTCTACTTCTAGCAATGAGATATATGTAATTTTTAAAACTATATCCTTCTTTTATTTTGTTTTTTAGAACATATATAAATACTTCTTGTGTTATATCTTCTGATTTTTCATAGTCTTTTACTATATTAAATATAAAGTATTGTATTTTGTTTTTGTACTTATTATATAGTAATTCAAATGCTTCATTTTCTCCATTTAAATACTTATTATATAATTCTTTTTCTAAATCTTTGTCCATATTTTACCTACTTTCATTTATATATACTTGCCAAAAACAAAATAGTTTCATTTTTACTATTTTTCTATTATATACTCTTTTTATAGTGTTGTCTATTATAACAATTATGTTTTTTTCATAGAAATTTCGATTTTCCTATACAAGAACAACAGTGGCATGATTATAATCTCTTGACCTTTTAAATTACTTATCATGCCACGACCGTTGTTCGCCTGCGAAAAATTGCAGACGGAAGTTTGACACTTTTGAAATAGAAAAAATGTTGTAAGCATTATTAATGCTT
>CAOKJC010000013.1 GCA_948468685.1 uncultured Clostridium sp.
AATTAACAAGAACAAAAGTTAAAGTAAATCAAGTAGAAGGAGAAGTTCTTTCAAATAATATTGGATATATACAATTTTCTTCATTTGATGAAACAACAGCAGAAGATTTTAAAAATGAATTTGAAAAATTGAATAAGCAAGGAATTAAATCATTAATAATAGACTTAAGAAATAATGGTGGAGGAATAGTTGATCAAGCTTTAAAAATTGCTGATTATGTAGCAGATAAAGATTCTGTTTTATTATATGAAGTAGATAAAAATCAAAAAGAAACAATAAAAAAAGCGGCAACTGAACCAATAATAAATATGCCTATTATAATATTAACAAATGAAAATACCGCAAGTGCTTCAGAGATATTAGCAGGTGCATTAAAAGATTTAGGAAAAGCAAAAATACTTGGAACTACAACTTATGGCAAAGGGGTAATTCAACAAATTTTAAGTCTTACAGATGGAAGTGGATTAAAAATTACAATAGAAGAATATCAAACACCTAATAGAAATAAAATTCATAAAGTTGGAATAAAGCCAGATGTAGAAATTGAACTGACAGAGAGTGAAGAAGATGTACAATTACAAAAGGCAATAGAGTTATTGAAATAAAGCTACGATTTATATTTTTAAATAATACATTAAATGTTAATATATTAATATTTTTTGTTCAAAACATAGCTATGGTCTACCATTGGGTCTTGAACTTCAAAACATTAATATATTAACATAAAATAATGATTTGAAATATGAATTATAAAAAATAAAATATAGTAAAAGAGGTAAAAAATGAATTTAGCGAATAAATTAACTATTTTTAGAATAATACTTGTACCGATAATGGTTATAGTTTCATTTTTTGAAATAAATAAATATTTTTTAGGAGTTCCAATTACATTTTTGATTATGGATTTAATATTTATAATAGCATCTATTACAGATAAATTAGATGGATATATTGCAAGAAGTAGAAATCAAGTAACAACATTTGGAAAATTTTTAGACCCATTGGCTGACAAAATTTTAGTATTAACTGCAATGATTTTATTAGTAGAAATGGGGAGATTACCAGCATGGATACCAGTTATTGTATTAACTAGAGAGTTTGTTGTTTCTGGATATAGATTAATTGCTGTTGAAAAAGGTGGTAAAGTAATTGCTGCATCTATGTGGGGAAAATTAAAAACAGTTACACAAATGATAGCTATAATATTAGCATTTGTAGATGTAAATGCTTTTGGAGAGTGCTTTAGTGGAGCATTATCAGGTTTCCCATTTACTTTGAATTTGGTTGTAACGGCAATGATGATTATTCAAACTATTGCTACAATATTTTCAGGATATGATTACTTGAAAGATGGGAAGAATTTGTTAAAAGATTAAAAAATTTAAGTTTCGGTTTTTTTAATATATTATTAATTTTGAAGAAAGATATATATTTAAAAGTTCCGTTCTCCAAGGCGTTTAAGATAAAATGATTTTTAAATATAGAGACACACTATAAACAGATAAAAAAATAATTAATCAGGTCGAACTCGCTTTGAAATATATATCTTTCTTCTATAATCAATTCTAAAAATTATATGAAAAAACCGAAACTTAAAATAAAAAAAACTTGACAAAATGTAAATTCTGCCTTAATATAATAGAAGTTTAATTGTTTATATTAAAAAATTGTTTATATATAAATATTTATTGTTAAAAACATATCTGGGGTCTACCATTTGGTCTTTAACTTCAAAATATTTATATATAAACAATTTATGAATATAAGCAATAAACTAAAAAGAAAGGATGATATTAATATGGATGAAAAAGAAGTAATCCTTACACAAGAAGGATATGATAATTTAGATAAAGAATTAAACTATTTAAAAACAGAAAAGAGATCAGAAATAGCTGAGAGAATAAAAGTTGCATTAGGATTTGGAGATTTATCAGAAAACTCTGAATATGATGAAGCTAAAACAGCTCAAGCTGAAAATGAAGTAAAAATAGCAGAATTAGAAAATAAATTAAGACATGCTAAAATAATTGATGAAAAAGAGATTGATACAGATGTTGTTCAGATAGGAAATATTGTAAAAGTTTTAGATATAGAATTTAATGAAGAAATAGAATATACAATAGTTGGTTCAACAGAAGTTGATTTAGCAGAAAATAAAATTTCTAATGAATCACCTTTAGGTGCTGCTCTATTAGGAGCTAAGAAAAATCATACAGTAGATGTTGTAGCTCCAGCTGGTGTTATGAAATATAAAATTTTAGATATAAAAAAATAAAAAATTTTAGGTACCCATATTAAAATTAATGGGTACCTAGTTTTTATAATTCTAAACTACTATCTAAAGCAAGTTTAATCATATTATTTAAACCAATTTGTCTTTCTTCAGCAGTAGCAACTTCTTTGATAAACTTAGAATCAACTACACTCATTAAACATGCTGCTTTTTTATTTAGCAATTTTGCATTATAAAATAAAGCAAAAGCTTCCATTTCAGCAGAAACAGGATTGAATCCAGCTGGAACTCTTTCTAAAAATTTATTAACATCAGTCATATAAAGATCAAAACAATCTGTACAAACAGTATTTCCAACAGTTAGATTGCAGTTATTTTCTTTAGCTGTATTTTTTATAATAGTGTTTAATTCATTACTAGAATTTACAATATGACAATCTTCATTGTTTAAAGTTAAAGCATAATTGCTTTCAGAAAAAACATTTTCACTTAAAATAATATCAAATAATTTTAGTTCAGGTAAGTAACCTCCACAAGAGCCAATTCTAATAATATTATCTACATCATAAAATTTATATAATTCATAACTATATATTCCAACACTAGGCATTCCCATACCATGTGCCATTACAGTTAATTCTTTACCTTTATAAGTACCTGTATATGCATACATTCCTCTAACACTATTTACAAGTTTATAATCTTCAAAAAAGTTTTCTACAATATATTTTGCTCTTAAAGGGTCTCCTGGCATTATTACTGTTTTTGCAATATCTCCTTTATTTGCTTCATTGTGTGGTGTTGACATACAAATTCCTCCTTAATATTTTTTATAATTATATTATAAGAATTAATAAAATGCAAATAAAAAATTAAGATATAATTATTATATATAATAAATAACAGGTTATGAATTATGTAAAAAAATGCACAGCAAAAATATATGCTTTTATTGTAAAAAGAAATAATAAAAAATATAATTTAAAAAATAATATTTTTAGGGAAAATTGACATTAAAATATATTATATATATAATAGATATGACGAAAATGTTATGAAACAAAAGAAGGGAGAAAATGTTTATGAAAGAAGAAATAAGAAAAACAAGCAGAGGAATAACACTAGTTGCATTAGTAATAACAATCATAATATTATTAATATTGGCAGGAATATCAATATCAAGTTTAACAGGAAATGGGTTATTTCCAAAGGCAGAAATAGCAAAAGAAAATACAAGAGGAGCAAATGTAAAAGAACAAGTAGAATTATGGAAAATTGAAAAAAAGACAAATGAATATGATAATAGTTTAAATACCAAAACTGAGAAAGAATTGTTAGATGATTTAGAACTAAATCAAAAACTTTTAACAAATAAAGAAAGAAATGATTTAGAAATAGAAAGAAAAGTAACAATAGGAAATCAAGCAATAACATTAGATGACGAAATTGAAGTAAGTACAGTAACAAATGTATATGCTAAATTATATTCATATAATGATGGAACAGAAGGATATAAAATAGAATTGGCTAATAATGTAGAATATATAAATAATGATTTGAATTTAATAGATGATTTTGAAAACAAAGATATAAATAACTTAGAAAGAATACCATGGACAAGTTATAATGTTAAGACAATTGAAATTATTAATGAAATTGTACCAATCGACGTAGGATATTTTAGTAGAAATATGGAATTAGAAAATATTATAGGATTAAAAAATCTAAATACGTCAAATGTTACAGATATGAGTGGTATGTTTTGTGATTGTAGGAAATTAAAAAGCCTAGATTTAAGTAATTTTGATACTTCAAATGTTACTAATATGAATTCTATGTTTAGAAGTTGTGGAAGCTGGGGTGATTTGAAAGTTTTAGACTTGAGTAGCTTTGATACTTCAAAAGTAACAGATATGGAGTGGATGTTTGCTGGATGTAGTACAGTTACTGATATAAAGCTATCTAGCTTTATAACAAAAAATGTGGAAATAATGTCATTTATGTTTAGATATTGCTCATTAGAAAAGCTAGATTTGAGTAGTTTCGATACATCGAGAGTAACTGATATGACTGAGATGTTTTTTTGTAGTAGTGGATTAACAGAAATTTTAGTTAACAGTTCAACATGGAATGTAGAGGGGGTAGAAACATCAAGAATGTTTATGGGATGCGGTGTAAGCTCCGTAACATATAAAAAATAAATGAAAAATACAGAAAAAATACAGGATATATACTCCTGTATTTATTTTAGCTAAAATTATTGCAAAAAAGTATAACTTGTGATATAAAATAAAATGTAAAAAAGTATATAAGCTAATTACAAAAGAACAGAGGTGGAAAAAATGATAAAAGCTTATGCCAAATCTGACAAAGGCAAAGTCAGAGAAATAAATCAAGACTATTTTTATATATCAACATCACTTGACCAAGTACAATTATATATATTAGCAGATGGGATGGGAGGCTATAATGGTGGAGAAATAGCAAGTAGTCTTGCAGTACAAACAGCCAAAAATTATATAGAAAATAATTTTAAAGATATAGAAAAAGACAAAGATAGTATTATTCAATTATTAGGAAGTAGTATGGAATATGCAAATATGATAGTTTATGAAAAATCAAAAGAAAAACCAGAACTACAAGGAATGGGTACTACTTTAGAAATATGTCTAATATATAATAATAAAGCATATATTGGACATGTAGGAGACAGTAGAATATATAGAATAAGAAAAGATTTTATAAGAAAATTAACCCAAGACCATAGTTATGTCCAAAAATTAGTAAAAGAAGGGACAATAACAAAAGAACAAGCAGAACATCATCCACAAAAAAATATGCTAATGAAAGCATTAGGATGTAATGCATTTGTTGAACCAGATGTAATGGTAAAAGGATTTCAAAAAGATGATATACTAATTATGTGTTCAGATGGATTAACAAATCTAGTAGACCAAACAACACTATATGAAATGGCAAGTAAAAATATAGAGCAAGCAACAAAAGATTTAGTAAATCTTGCAAATGACAGAGGTGGTCATGATAATATAACAGTTATAGTTATAAAAAACATATAACGAGGGGGAATAACCATGAATTTAGAAGGTAGGATATTAGGAAATAGATACGAAATTATGGAAAAAGTTGGAAATGGTGGAATGGCAACAGTATATAAAGCAACAGATTTAGTACTAAAAAGATATGTAGCTGTTAAAGTTTTAAGAGATGAATTTACAACAGATGAGGAATTTATAAGAAGATTTGAAACAGAAGCACAATCAGCAGCAAGACTAGTACATCCTAATATAGTTTCAATATTTGATGTTGGTATAGATAATGGAATTTATTATATAGTAATGGAATTAATACAAGGAAAAACATTAAAAGAAATAATAATAGAAGAAAGAGGACCATTACCATGGAAATGGTCAGTAAATGTAGCAATTCAAATAGCATCAGCATTAGAAATGGCACACAAAAATAATATAATCCATAGAGATATAAAACCACATAACATAATAATAACAGAAGATGGAATAGCAAAAGTAACAGACTTTGGAATAGCAAAAGCAGTATCAAACTCAACAATGACAGCTTTTGGGGCAACAATTGGTTCTGTACACTATTTTTCACCAGAACATGCAAGAGGTGGATATACAGATGCCAAATCAGATTTATATTCTTTAGGAGTAGTATTATATGAAATGGTAACAGGAAAAGTACCATTTGATGCAGATACACCTGTATCAGTTGCTTTAAAGCACATGCAAGAAGAACCAGTAGAACCAATAGAATTAAATAGCAATCTACCAACTGCAATAAACAAAATAATAATGAAAGCATTAAAGAAAGATGCAATGCTTAGATACCAAACAAGCACAGAATTACTACAAGACTTAAGAACAGCACTTAAAAATCCATCAGGAGATTTTATAGAAGAAACAAATTATGACCCAACTGCTAAAACACAAAAAATATCTACAAGTGAATATAATAGAACAAATAAAAGAAATAAAAAAGAAAATAAATTTGTTGCATTTATAAAAAAACACAAAGTTTTAAGTTCATTTATAGGATTAATGATATTATTTGTGTTAGCTTTTGGAGGAACTATTTTAGCAATAAATTTAACAAAACCAAAAGATGTTGAATTACCAAATGTAGTGGGACTTTCAAGAGAAGAAGCAGAACAAAAAATAAAAGAAGCAAAATTAGTATTTGAAGTAGAAACAGAAGAATATGATTCAGAAGTAGAAGAAAATAAAATAATTAGCCAAGACCCTAAATATGTTGAAAACTATAACAAAGTTAAACAAGGAAGTACTGTAAAAGTTGTAATAAGCAAAGGAACAGAAAAAACAACAGTACCAAATATAAAAGGAAAAGAAAGAGAAGAAGCGGTAAAACTAATAGAAGAAGCAAAATTAAAAGCAGAAGTTATAGAAGAAACAAGTAAAACAGTTAAAGAAGGATTTGTAATAAGTCAAGAAACAGAACCTGATACAGAAGTTAATGCAGGGGATACTGTAAAAATACATGTAAGCATTGGAACAGGAATAGCACAAATCACAATGATAGATGTTACAGGAAAAACAGAAGCAGATGCAAAATCAACATTGGAAGCATTAAAGTTAGTTGTAAATATAGGATATAGTGAAGATAAATCAAAAGATAATGGAGTTGTTTTAAAACAAAGTGTTGATGTAGGAAGTGTTATAGATGAAGGAACAACAGTAACTATTACAGTAAATAAATTAGCAGAAATAAAAACAGTCCCAATAACAATAAATGTAAAATCATTATTAGATGGAAAAATAACAGAGACCATAGAGGATGAAAATGGAGAAGAAATAGAGCAAGTCAAAGATGTAAGCTTAAGAGTTGTTGTTGGAGAAGATACAATATATTCACAAAAAGTAAAAGCATCAGAAACAGCAATATCAGCTGGAAATGCAAGAGGAACAGGAACAACAACAGTAAAAGTATATGTAGATGGAATATTAAAAAATGCAAATACTTTAAATTATAGCACTACAACATCTTATGTAGTAGAAAAAAGTAATTAAAAAGTATTCAAATAAACAAGGAGAAAAAAGTGAAATTTGGATTAACAGAAGAAATATATAATTTAATAAAACAAGTAATACAAAATAATCCAGAATATAAATTCAAAATATTTGGTTCAAGAGCAAAAGGAACATATAAAAGTACTTCTGATATAGATTTAGCAATATTTGAAGATGTGAATAAAGAAAATGAATTCAAAATAAGAAATGAAATAGATATGCTAAATATTGTATATAAAATTGATTTAGTATTTGTGAATAAAGATACAAAAAAAGAATTATTAGAATCTATAAAAATGGAAGGAGTTGATTTCTAGTGAAAAGATTTGAAGAAAGAAGAGAAGATTTGAAAAGAGCGACTAATAGATTAGAAGAAGCCTTAGAAGTAGAAACAACTGATTTAGCCATAGATGGGGTATTGCACAGATTTGAATTTACATTTGAACTAGCATGGAAAACAATGAAAGACTATCTGGAATATCAAGGAATAGTTGAGAAAATAGGAAGTCCAAGAGAAGTAATAAAAGAAGCATTTTCAGCAGGATTGATAGATAATGGAGAAATATGGATAAAAATGATGATATCAAGGAATACATTATCACACTTATATGATGAAGAAACTTCAAGAGAAATCTATGATGATATAAAAGGAGAATACATTAGCGAAATTAAAAAACTTAATGGAAAGCTCTTCCAATTTATGTAAAAATATGATATAATATAAAAGCATTCAAGAAATATTAATCATAAAGGAAAAAAGAAATAAGAGTCAAAGGCAACTTTGACTAGGATGGAGGGCTGTAAAGCGCAAGCTTTGCAAAAGGGGTGTTGGAACAATGTTTCAACAAAGTCTGGAAATAGAAAAATATATTTCCAGACTTTTTCCAATTGAAAAAAATAGATTGACAAAATGTCCAGATGAACTATACAATAATAGTAAAGAACTATAGAAAATATGGAGGGAAGATGCAAGGAATAATAATAGAAAATATTTCAAACTTATATAGAATAAAAGCACAAGAAAAAATATATGAAGCAAATGCAAGAGGAAAACTAAGAAAAGAAGAAATAGTACCAGTAGTTGGAGACAAAGTAGAAATTGAAATAATAGATGAAGAAAAAAACAAGGCAGTTATAGAAAAAATACTACCAAGAACAATATATGTAAAAAGACCTAGAATGAGTAATATAACTCAAATAATATTAGTAGTTTCAAGCAAAAATCCAAAGCCTGACTTATTATTATTAGATAAACAATTAGCATATGCAGAATACTTAAAAATAGAGCCAGTAATAATACTAAATAAGACAGATTTAGATAAAGGCAAACAATTTCAAGAAATAAAAAATGTATATGAGAAAATAGGATACAAAGTAATAGAAACAGTAGCTAAAGAGCAAGAAGGAATACAAAGATTGAAAGAAGTCTTAAATGGAAATATAAATGTATTTTCAGGAAACTCAGGAGTAGGAAAATCAACATTAATAAATGCAATATTTGAAAAAGATGTAACACAAGAAGGAGAAATAAGCACAAGAAATAAAAAAGGAAAAAACACAACAACATCAACAAAATTGTATGAGATTGATAAAAATACATATATAGCAGATACACCAGGATTTTCAACATTTGATATATCAGAAATAGAATATAAAGAATTAGATAAATATTTTAGAGAATTTAAACTAGTAATAGATAAATGTGAATATGTAGGATGTACACATATAAAAGAAGAAAATTGTGGAATAAAACAAGCTATTAAAGAAGGAAAAATAAACCAGACAAGATATGATAGATTTTGCAAAATATATGAAGAATTAAAGGAAAAAGATAAGTATAAATATTAATTCTCATTATAAATAAAATAATTTTCGTGGGAGGAAAATAAAATGGTAGAAATATCAACATCAATACTTTCAGTAATAAAAGGAGAAGAATCAAAAACTTTTTTTGGACTAGAAAAAGCAAAGACTGACTATTTCCATATAGATGTTATGGATGGAAAATTTGTAGAAAAAAACACATACAACAAAATGCTAGAATATGCATCATATATAAAAAGAATATCTAATTTGCCATTAGATGTACATTTAATGGTTGAAAACGTAGATGAAGGTATAGAAGACTTTTTAGCGGTTGAACCTAATATAATAACATTTCATTATGAAGCATGTAAAGATAAAGAAGAAGTAATGAAATATATCAAAAAAATAGAAGAAAATAATTGCAAAGTAGGATTAAGTATAAAACCAGAAACAAAAATAGAAGAAATATATGAATTTTTGCCATATATTCATATGTGTTTAATTATGACAGTTGAGCCAGGAAAAGGTGGACAAACACTTTTAACAGATATGGTAGATAAAATATCAAAATTAAAAAAATATGTAGATGAAAATAAATTAGAAATTGATATAGAAGCTGATGGTGGGATAAACCTAAAAACAGCTGAATCTGTAAAAAATGCAGGGGCTAATATATTAGTTTCAGGAACAGCAATATTGATTGCTAAAGATTATAAAACTATAATAGATGAATTAAGAAAATAAAAGAAAAAAGTTTAGTAATGATAAAGAAACTTTATCGCCACTAAACTTTTTTTATTGTATAGGAAAAATCGAATTTTTCCTATACAACAAAATCGTTCTACAGAAAAATTGCAGAGCAATTTTTCGCAGGCGAACAACGGTCGTGGCATGATAAGTAATTTAAAAGGTCAAGAGATTATAATCATGCCACTGTTGTTCTATGTTTTCATTAAATTTTTTAAGCATTATCTTTACTATTTTCAGAAATTTCAACTATACTTTCTTGAACTTCAATAGTTTTAGTTTTTTTAGGAATTATAGAAGTAATTAAAATACCTAATCCTAAAATAACAGTAATAAATGAAGTAATTCCTCCAACATAAGGTAGTTTAGTTAATATCCAAATAATAGCTCCAGATATAATTAACATTCCCAAAATACCTAAGTTTTTATTTATTTTTAATTTAGAACATATATAATTGTTAGCAGTAATTGTAAATAAAGATTTTGAAATTACTATTGCTAATATATATAATGTTAATAAAACAAGAGAGATAGTACTTGTTAAACTTAAGAAAATCAAAATAATACAAACTATAGGAATAACTATTAATGAAAGAAGACCAATTCCTAATACATTTAAAGTTTTTCTTCCAACAAGTTGATTTGTGTTTTGTAAGAACTTAGGAGTAAGTAATAAACAAGTCAACCAAATAATTAATAAAAATGTAAGAAATGTACCTAAATCAAAAATATAATCTTCAATCATATCCTGAGTAGATCTTTCAAATAATGAGATAGGAGTAAACTTTATATCTCCTTCAACTACATCATCAGGAATTAAAGCTTCATTATAAGAAGAATAATTTAAATTTCCAGATATAATTCCATTAGAATTACCATCAGTATTAAAACTTAAAGTATTGCAATTTGCAAAAACATCTCTGTCAATAACACTATTTATAGTTAAAGTATCACAATTAACTTTTAAATCTCTAGAAATATATCCACTTGATATAGTGAAGTTTTGAGATGTAGCATATACCCCATAAACTACTCCTTTTATTTCTATTGAATTTGCCATTGTAAAAAGATTACCAAAAATGTAAGAATCTTTCTCGACAGCTAGAGTATTTGCACAAATAAAAGCATCTCCACCAATTTGAGAATTAATAGTAACTGTATTTGCAAATACAAAAAGATTTCCATCTACAATATAATCAATAGTAACATTATCTCCTGTAAGGAAAACATCATGATTAATATAAGTAGAATTTGAAGCACTTTCAACTTCATTAATTGGTATTTCATCAGAGATAGGCATAATCTCATCATCTAGAATTTCATTATTAGCAAAAACAATTGTTGATGATAATATTAAAAATACAATAAGAAAAGCAATAATAATTTTTGTTTTATTTTTAAACATAATAGACCTCCTTTTTATTTATATTTTATGATAATAAATATATAAAAATAATATATCTTTAGTAGATGTTTGTCAATTATTTTTAGATAAAAAAATAATTGACAATTTTATGTAAATATGATAAAATATAAACAGTTATTATTAAAGAACCCAAAAAGGTTAAGCAAAAATCTTGGAGGGTTATCCTCCAAGATAATATCAAGGAGGAACAGAGATGTCAAAAAAGAGCGGAAAAGAAAAGCAGCAACTCAGAAGAGAAGTAGAAACAGCCATACAGGAAGAGCAGGACATCCAGGCTGCGATCAAAGATCCCGGATTTTTCTATGACGAGTCACGCGGGACATATGAAGAATATCTTGCCCAACAGGAAGAAGAAAGAATGCAGATGATGAGAGCAGAAGCTGAAATGTATGATGATTTCTTCTGGGGTGACTATGATGATTATGACCGGGAAGATGATGACAGTGATTGGGATGGAGAGTAATTATTGATGTCTTTAAGAGAGCTAAATGGTTTATTTTACCATTTAGCTCTTTCTATACATATAACAAAAAAATTTTGAAAAATTTAATAAAAATTTGTCAAAAACAATAAAATATGATATAATATAAATATAATTAGATGTACGGAGGTAAAAGATTATGTTTGATAGTAAATATAGTAAAGTATTAACAATAATATTAATAGTAGTAATAGTTGCAATAGTTCTGATATTAGGATTTTTAACATTCGATTATATAAGAAAAATTAATACATCAAAACAAGCTTCAAATTTTGTTGATTCATATCAAAGTGAGATTAAAAATGGAAATAATCAGAATATTACTGGAGATACACAAGAACCTATACAAGGAAATATAACAATAGATCCAAGTGAAACTCAAACTAGTATAGGTTCAACAAATAATTCATCAAGCAGACCTACTAAAAAGAAATATCAAAATTTAACAGTAGCTGGAACAATGAAAATTCCTACAATAAATTTAGAATATCCAATAGTAGAAGAAACAACAGCAACAGCTTTGGAGAAAGCATTAGTAGTACTATATCCAAATGGTGATAATTTAAATCAACCAGGAAATACTGTTGTAATTGGACATAATTATAGAAATGGAACATTTTTCTCAAATTTAAAGAAATTATCTAATGGTGCTAAAATATATGTAACAGATTTTAGAGGAAAATCTATGACATATGAAGTTTATAATATATTTGAAGCTTCATCAACAGATGCATCATTCTATGCAAGAGATACAAATGGATTAGCTGAATTAACTTTATCAACTTGTACAGATACTTCTAATGACCAAAGAACAATAATCTTTGCAAAACAAATTTAAAATAATAATATAAAATGGACATTAAACTGTTTTGAGTAAGAGGCAGTTTAATGTTTTTTTGTCCTTTAAAATTACAATTCACAGCTACAAAAAAATTATTATAAAATGAATATTAACTGTGAATTGTAACCCTTTAAAAAATTAACATGTTATTTTTCAAAAATACTTTTAAAAAGTAAAAAAATGTTATACAATATACAAAAAGAAAAAATAAGGAGAAAAAACTAAAATTATAACTTAGAAAGGAATGAAATCTAAAATGAACAAAAAATGGCAAATATATGAAACAGACGAACAAGAAATAGATAGAATTTCTAAAAAGTATAATATAAACAAGTTATTAGCATCAATAATTATAAATCGAAAAATTGAAGAAGAGAAAATTGAAACATTTTTAAATCCAAAAAGGCAGAATTTTCATGACCCATTTTTGATGCCAGACATGGAGATAGCAGTAAATAGAATAATAAAAGCAATAGAGAATAGAGAGAAAATTATAATTTATGGAGACTATGATGTTGATGGAATAACAAGTATAACAGTATTAAAAAGCTTTTTAGAAGATAGAGGAATACAAGTAGGACAATATATTCCAAATAGATTAGATGAAGGATATGGATTAAATAAAGTTGCTATTGAAAAAATTGTAAATGAAAAATATGATTTAATGATAACAGTTGATTGTGGTATCTCTGGAATAGAAGAAGTTAAATATGCTAATTCATTAGGATTAGAGACAATAGTAACAGATCATCATGAAGTTGGAGAAAACTTACCAGAAGCAATAGCAGTTGTGGATGCAAAAAGAAAAGATAATCAATATCCATGTAGGGATTTGGCGGGTGTTGGAGTTGCATTCAAACTGATTCAAGCTATTGGAATAAAATTAGAACTAGAAGAGAAAGAATATTTAAAATATTTAGATATTGTATGTATAGGTACTATTTCAGATATAGTACCATTAGTAGGCGAAAATAGAGTTATAACAAAATTAGGATTAAGATTAGTTGAACAAACTAAGAATATGGGATTAAAATCACTTTTAATGTCTTCAGGATATAAAAATATTGATTCAACATGTATATCATTTGGAATTGCGCCAAGAATAAATGCATGTGGGAGAATGGGACATGCAGATGAAGCATTAAAATTATTTTTATCTAATGACATATATGAAGTAAATGAATTGACAAAAAAATTAAATGAGTATAATACAATAAGGCAACAGAAAGAAAAAGCTATTTATGAAGATGCTGTAAATCAAATTGAGAAAAATAAATTATATGAAAAAAGTTCAATAATAGTCAGTGGAGAAAATTGGCATCATGGAGTAATTGGAATAGTATCATCTAAAATTACAGATTTATATTTTAAACCAAGTATTTTATTATGTAATGAAGGCGAGATAGCAAAAGGATCAGGTAGAAGTATTCCAGGATTTGATTTACATGAAGCTTTAATGAAATGTCAAAATGAAATAGAGCGTTTTGGTGGACATGCCATGGCAATAGGAATTACAATAAGGAAAGATAATTTTGAAGAATTTTCAAAAGGATTTGAAAAAATTGCAAAAGAGTCAAAAATAGATGAGATAGTTCCTATAATAAATATAGATGCAAAAATTAATTTAAATGATATTAATAAAGATATAGTTGAAAGTTTAAAACAATTAGAACCATTTGGTGAGGGAAACAAAACACCAATATTTGCATTTAAAAATTTAAAGATTGATTCAATAAGGGCTTTATCAGAAGGCAAACATATAAAGATGACTTTAAAAGATGAGAACACAATTATAAATGCTATTGGTTTTAATTTGGGACATTTTGCTAATGAGTTTAAAATTGGAGATAAAATTGATGTTGTAGGTACTTTAGAAATTAATAGTTTTAATGGTGTTGATAGTTTACAAATTGGTATTAAAGATGTTATGAAGTCAATTTAAAGTGTGTCAAAAGGGACGGCCTTTTTTGACACAAAAAAGAGTTTAATAAGTTATATAAGAACTCAAAAAGGCTGTTATGAAACAGCCTTTAGAGTTAGAGAAGCTTTTCTTCTTTTAATCCTTCTTTTTTGGAAATTGCAATAGCATCTTTAAAGTACTGTATTGCAGCAGCTATTAAAATTATAAAACCAATAGAAGCAAAAAAAGCAAGAATAAAGAAAGCACCACTTATAAAAATCATAAGAAGTATACTAGCTACTGATAATCCTAAACATAGATACGAAAAGACCAAGCACCAAATACCATGTTCAAATTGTAACTGTACAGAATCGCTCATAAGATTCTCCTTTCATGATGTTGAGACTAAGGTTAATGAGTTACTAACTAATTTGAATTTAGCAGATTTTAATATAAATCTCCTTTCATATAAGAAACGACAATAGTTACAATAAAAATTATACCATTATTTACATAAAATGCCAACGGGATTTAACATGAAAATGAGAGAGTGTCCCTATTGGCACAAAAATGTGTCAAAAAAGGGCGTCCCTTTTGACATAAAAAATAAAGAGGTGAAATAAATGCAAGAAAGTAATAAAGAAATAGTAATACAAGATGTAATAGCAAAAAAGAAAGAAATATCAAAAAGAGTAGATACAAAACAAATAATGAAAGCATATAATTATGCAGTAGAACATCATGGTGACCAAAAGAGACATTCAGGAGAACCATATATAGTACATCCAATAAATGTAGCATATATATTAGCAGAGGTTGGTTTAGATGAGGCAACAATATGTGCTGCTCTTTTACATGATGTTGTAGAAGATACAGATGTAACAGATGAAGATTTAAGAAGAGATTTTAGTGACGAAATTGCAGATATGGTAGCGGGTGTTACAAAACTAGGTAGTATGATGTTTTCAACAGTAGAAGAACAGCAAGTAGAAGATTATAGAAAAATGTTTTTAGCAATGGGAAAAGATATAAGAGTAATAATAATAAAACTTGCAGATAGACTTCATAATATGAGAACTTTAAAATTCTTAAGAAGAGATAGACAAATTGCAAATAGCAAAGAAACAATGGAAATATATGCACCACTTGCAAACCGTTTAGGTTTATATTCTATGAAATGGGAACTTGAAGATTTAGCATTTAAATATATATATCCTGAAGAGTATCATGAATTAGTAGAGGGAATAAATAAAAAAAGAGAAGAAAGATTAAAGTTTATAGAGAAAATAATGAATGATATACGTGTTGATTTGAAAAAACAACATATAGATGCAGAAGTAACAGGAAGAGCGAAACATTTATACAGCATATACAAAAAAATGCAAAGAGATAATAAAACATTAGATCAAATATATGACTTATTTGCATTACGTATATTAGTAAATTCAGTAAAAGATTGTTATGCAGCACTTGGAGTTGTACATGAATTATATAGTCCAATGCCAGGAAGATTTAAAGATTATATAGCAGTGCCAAAGCCAAATATGTATCAATCAATACACACAACATTATTAGGAGAAAAAGGAACACCATTTGAAGTACAAATACGTACATGGGACATGCATAGAATTGCAGAATATGGAATTGCAGCACATTGGGCATACAAGGAAGCAAATTTCTTAGGAAGAGGAAAACAAGTTGTAAAAGTTGAAGAAGACAAATTAGCGTGGCTTCGAGAATCGCTAGAATGGCAAAAAGATATGCAAGACCCACAAGAGTTCTTAGATACTCTAAAAACAGAATTATTTGAAGATGAAGTTTATGTATTTACACCAAAGGGAGCTATAAAAGTATTACCAAGAGGAGCGACATCAATAGATTTTGCATATAGTATACATGCAGAAATAGGTCATCATATGACTGGATGTAAAATAAACAGTAAGATGATGCCAATAATTACACCATTAAAAAGTGGTGATATAGTAGAAATAATAACATCTGATAATTCAAAAGGACCAAGTAGAGATTGGCTAAAATTTGTAAAAAGTACAAGTGCGAAAAACAAAATAAATAGTTGGTTCAAAAAAGAACAAAAAGAAGAAAACATAGAAAAAGGAAAAGACTTAATAGAAAAAGAAATAAAAAGAATAGGAGTATCTCATACAGATATATTCAAAAATCAATATATAGAACCAATGTTAGATAGATACAAATATAAAGATTTAGAAGAAATGTATGCAGCAGTTGGATTTGGAGCAAATACAGCAGGAAAAATTGTAGCTAGAATATTACAAGAATATAGAAAAGAACATGAAGAAGAAAATATAGAAGAAAAAATAGAACAATTAAACAAACAAAAAGAAAGAAAAACAAAAGCATCAAGTTCAGGAATTGTGGTAAAAGGAATAGATAATTGTTTAGTAAAATTATCAAAATGTTGTAATCCACTTCCAGGAGACGAAATAATAGGTTATATAACAAAAGGAAGAGGAGTATCTGTACACAGAAAAGATTGCATAAATGTAAATGATTTATTTACAGAAGAAAATAGAATAATAGATGTAAAATGGTATGAAGAAGCAAAAGAAAATTATAATGTAAATATAGAAGTATTAGCAAATGATAGAAATGGACTGCTAGTAGATATATTAAATGAGATAAATAAAACAAATTCTAAATTAATGGGTGTAAATTCGAAGACTACAAAAGAGAGAATTGCAATTATAGATATTAATATTGAAGTTGAAAATATTGAGGAACTTAATAAAGTTATAAGAGCTATTAAGAAAGTTGATAGTGTTTATGAAGTTAGGAGGTAATGTCCTATTGGGGACGTTTCTGTTTGGGACATTTTGTCCCATTGGGGACAGATCTTGAACGAGAACGAAGAAATTTGGATATCTTATTCCAATAGAATCGTCCCTTTGGCATAAAAATAGAAATGATATTAAAAGAACTAAAGATACAAACTTGGATTGGTGATAAAACCAATTGCTATATAATATTTGATGAGAAAAGTAAAGAAATAATGGTTATAGACCCAGCAGGTGATGTAGATAAAATTGAAGATTTGATAACAAATGTATTTAAAGGAAATTTGAAATATATTTATTTAACACATTGTCATGGTGATCACATAGGAGGAGTATCAGAATTAAAAAAGCATTGTGGTGGCAAAATTTTAATTCATAGAGTAGATGCAGAAGGATTAAATGATGTAAATGTTAATTTATCTCAATATATAGGGTTACCTAAAATTGAGTTAGAAGCGGATTCTAGAATTGATGATGATGATTTAATCCACTTAGGAAAATTAGAGTTTAAAGTTATCCATACACCAGGACATACTGCAGGAAGTACATCACTTTATTGTGAAAAAGAAAAATGCTTATTTTCAGGTGATACAATTTTTGCAGGAACATGGGGAAGAACAGATTTACCAACATCAAGTAGAGATGATATTATGAATTCAATTATGAATAAAATATTAATATTACCAGATGAGACATTTATATATCCAGGACATGGAAAAGCAACTATGCTTAAAGATGAAAAGCCAATATATTTTGAATTAAAACCTAAAATGTGGTAAAACAATTGAAAAAAATGTAGATTTATGTTATAATTAAAGAGTAAACAATCATAATAACATTGATATGCAAGGAGAATAAGGGTATGTTTAATGTGTGTGTAGAACCACATGTTTTAAAGGCGTTAAAAAAAGAAGGATATACGTACGAATTTGATATAAACAAAATCATTATGCGGACTAAAGAGGGAAAATTGTCATTTGAAATAATATATAATGATGACAATTATGAGCTTTTTGTACTGGCTCATAATGATTTCTGTTATGCAAATTCTGTTATAATTGAGTTTGATAATGTAAAAAAATATCCAATATTAATGACGCATAAAAAGCATCAAAATGGAACTACTGCATATAAAACAATTATGTGCAGTAAAGGAAAAAACTGAATATGGCTTGCATATGAAATGGGGATAGAATTCTATCCCCTATT
This sequence comes from uncultured Clostridium sp., assembly GCA_948468685.1. Classification (GTDB taxonomy): domain Bacteria; phylum Bacillota; class Clostridia; order TANB77; family CAG-508; genus CAG-269. The sequence goes on from CAOKJC010000013.1 coordinate 18,523, forward strand.
TCAAAATTTTATAGAAGTAAATAATTGTTTTTTATTAAGGAAGGAATGAAATTAATATGAATAAAGTTGAGCCAAGAACATTACCTGGATTTATGGAGTTAATGCCAAATGAACAAATATTATTTGAACAAATAAAAGAAAAGATAGAAAAAACATATCAAAAATTTGGATTTTTGCCATTAGATACACCAATACTAGAATTATCAGATGTGTTGCTTGCAAAAGCTGGAGGAGAAACAGAAAAACAAATATATAGATTTGAAAAAGGTGATACAGATATATCAATGAGATTTGATTTGACAGTACCACTTGCTAAATATGTAGCTAAAAATTACGGTAATTTAAGTTTTCCTTTTAGAAGATATCAAATTGGAAAAGTATATCGTGGAGAAAGAGCACAAAAAGGAAGATTTCGTGAATTTTATCAATGCGATATAGATATCATTGGAGATGAAGAATTAAGTGTTATAAATGATGCTGAACTTCCAAGTGTTATCTATACAGTATTTAAAGAGTTAGGATTTGATGATTTTACAATTTGCATAAATAATAGAAAAATTTTAAATGGATTATTTGTAAGTTTAGAGCAAAAAGAAAATTCAGTAGAAATCTTAAGAATAATTGATAAAATAGAAAAAATAGGAAAAGCTGCTGTAATAGAAGAATTAGAAAAGATTAATGTTTTGAGAGATTCCATAGAAAAAATAATAAATTTTATAGAGATTGATGGAACTACAGATGAGAAATTAGAAAAATTACAAAATCTAAATATTGAGAATGAAACATTCAAGATAGGACTAGAAGAATTAACACAAGTAATAAAATATGTAAGAACGTTTGGAATACCAGAACAAAATTTTAGAGTTGATTTAACAATAGCAAGGGGTCTAGACTATTATACAGGAACTGTTTATGAAACATTTTTAAATCAATATAGAGAACTTGGAAGTGTATGTTCAGGTGGAAGATATGAAAATTTAGCTGAATATTATACAGATAAGAAATTGCCAGGGGTAGGAATATCTATTGGATTGACAAGATTATTTTATAAATTAAATGAACTTAATTTGATAAATGCAAATAAAAAGTCTGTTGCAGATGTTTTAATAGTTCCTATGATTGAAGATATGACTGTTCCAATCAAAGTTGCAACTGATTTAAGAAAACAAGGAATTAATACAGAAATTTTCTTAAATAATAAAAAATTAAAAGCTAAGATGAAGTATGCAGATAAACTTGAAATACCTTATGTTATAGTTATTGGGGAGGATGAAATCAATACAGGAATTATAAAGGTTAAGAATATGAAAACTGGTGAAGAAACGGAATGTGAAGATTTTAATATTGATGCTAGTATTTTCTAACGAAATTTAGAATTTTTGTTGAAATGTTATGTGAAATGTGATAAAATACCAATTATATTATATAAATTAATATCCTTTGTAACACTTAAGCTTGCAGTAGCTTAAGTTTGACATATATTTAAAACAACACTTCTAACTAGAAGAAAGGAGAAAAATTATGATTAAAAAGGTGAAAAGTTTTTTTTCAAACTGTACATGGAGTGATATTTTTGACATTTGTATGTGGAAAATTCCAGCTATCGTTTTTGTAGTTGTAATACTGATAGTAAGTGGCAAAATAACAATTGAAAAACGGTGGGATAAACTTTTTACTTATCATGAGGAGGAATACCAAGCTCTTGAAAATGAAGCAATATCAATGGTAGAAAATCAAACTTTTGATACAGATTACTTTTGTATTATTGAAAGAATGGATAATAGAAGTGATAATGTATCATTTGAATTAAGGAGTGAAAATGCATCTATTGATGTAGAAGTAACAAATTACAAAAAAGATGCTCCAAAAATTGAAACTAAAAGAGATATTAAAAGTAAAGGAGAGAATATTTTTATAGAAATAGCTTTGATTTTTATTCTTATTCCATTTATATGTGCAGTATGTGTAAGTATTGTATTAGGAATTTTATACTTTATAGTTGGTGGAATAGTACTTCTATTTGAATTCATTATAGATAAAATTGAAAAATAAATACTGCAGAGGTAGTAATCTCATATATTGGGATTACTATTTTTTTAAAATTTTAGAAAATGCTTGCATTTTTGCCAAAAAATGGGTATAATATAAATATAAACATACGAGACAATAGAGAGTGGGAACAAATCCCACTCTCTAACTTTTGGGAAAAAGTATAAAAAAGGAGGAAAAAAGTGGCAAACATAGAAGAAAAAGTTGAAAACCTATTAGAACCTATAATAGAAAAAATAGGATATGAGCTTTATGATGTAGAATATGCAAAAGAAGGAAAAAATTATTTCTTAAGAATATTCATTGACAATAAAAAAGGAATAGACCTAAATGACTGTGAAAAAGTCAATGATGCAATAACAGAAATATTAGACCAAGAAGACTATATAAAAGAACAATATTTCTTAGAAGTATCATCACCAGGAATAGAAAGAATATTAAGAAAAGATAAGCATTTACAACAAAATATTGGAGAACAAATAAATATTAAATTGTTTAAAAAAGATGAAAATGGTTCTAAAGAATATATTGGAAATTTAAAACAATTTGATGAACAAAATATTATTGTAAATCAAGAAGAAAAAGAAATTAAAATAGAAAGAAAAAATATTGCGCAAATTAAAACAATTTATAATTGGTAAACATTAAATAAGATGTGTCCCTGTTTGGACATTTCTGTCCAAACAGAACCATCCCCAATGGACATAAACAAAATAAAGGAGGAATTTAAAAATGAAAGCTATTGATAACAAAGAATTAATATTAGCATTGGAGGAATTAGAAAAAGAAAAAGGAATAAAGAAAGAATATGTATTAGAATCAATAGAAACAGCATTAGTTACAGCATATAAAAGAAATTTTGATGCATTAGAGAATGTAAGAGTAGATATTGACCATAATACAGGAGCAACACATGTATATGCAATAAAAGAAGTAATGGAAAATGCAAATGATGATGCAGAAGAAATAAGTTTAGAAGATGCACAGAAAATAAATAAAGATTTAAAATTAGGAGATACAGTTGAGGTAGAAATAGTACCAAAAGATTTTGGGAGAATTGCAGCACAAACAGCAAAACAAGTAATTGTTCAAAAATTAAGAGAAGTTGAAAGAGATTTAACTTTTAACGAGTATAGTGATAGAAAAGGTGAAATTGTTTCTGGTATTATTCAAAAAGCTGATAAAAATATAGTTGTAGTAGACTTAGGAAGAATAGAGGGAATAATGCTTTCTAAAGAACAAATACCAACAGAAAAATACAGAGTTAATGATAAAATAAAAGCATATATAGTTGATGTTGAAAGAGGATTAAAAGGAGCACCACAAGTAATGATTTCTAGAAGTCATCCAGACTTTGTAAGAAAATTACTAGAATTTGAAATACCAGAAATATATGAAGGATTAATAGAAATAAAAAGCGTATCAAGAGATCCAGGTTTAAGAAGTAAAGTTGCAGTATATTCACCAGATCCTAATATAGATCCAGTTGGTTCTTGTGTAGGAGCAAAAGGTGTAAGAATTCAAAATGTTATAAATGAATTACATGGAGAAAAAATAGATGTAATAGAATGGGATGAAGATCCAAGTGTATATATTGCAGCAGCATTATTGCCAGCACAAATATTAGCAGTTGATATAAAAGAAGAAGAAAAATTTGCAGAAGTAATAGTACCAGATGACCAATTATCATTAGCAATTGGAAAAGCGGGACAAAATGCTAGATTAGCAGCAAAACTTACAAACTGGAAAATAGATATAAAATCAGAATCTAAATTTAGAGAAATTTTACAACAGAGACAAGAAAAAAATATTGAAATTAGTGAAGAAACAGAGACAGAAATAACAGGTGTCGAAGACTAGATATCAGAGGTCAAATGTTAAAGATAGAAATCAGATGTCTGACTTCCAACTTGTACAATAGAAAGAAGGTATGAGTTATGAATAAAATACCACAAAGAACATGTATGGGATGTAATCAAAAGAAAGATAAAAAACAACTAATAAGAATAGTAAAAAATAAAGAAAATGAAATATCAATAGATAGAACAGGAAAGAAAGAAGGACGAGGCGCATATATATGTGATGATACCAAATGTTTAGAAAAACTTATAAAAAGCAATAGGTTAGAGAAAATATTTGAAATGAAAATATCACAAGAAATTTATGAAAGTTTAAGAGGTGTAATTTTTGATAAATAATAAAATACTAGGATTAATAGGATTAGCAATGAAAGCAGGAAAGGTAGCTTTTGGAGCAGATAGTGTGGAAGAAAGTATAGTAAAGAGAAAATCGAAGTTAGTAATAATTTCTATTGATAGTTCAGAAAGAACCAAAAAAAAATTTATTGATATGTGCAAAAAGTATGATGTACCTATAATTACATATGGAGATATTGATAGTTTGAGTAAAGCAATTGGAAAAGACAATAAAGCGATATTAGGAATTAAAGATATAAATTTTGCAAATTCAATACAAGAAAAATATAATGGGGGTGATATTATTGGGTAAGATAAAAATATATGAAATAGCAAAAGAGCTAGACTTAACCAGTAAAGAAGTATTAGAAACGGCACAAAAATTAAATATAGATGTAAAAAGTCATATGAGTAGTGTTGAAGAAGACGATGCTAAGAAAATAAAAAGTAATTATTCAAAAAGAACAGAACAAGGTGAAAAACAACAACCATCAACACAAAAAAAAGAAGAGAAAGCACCAGTTATTATAAGAAGAGAAGTTATAATAACAGAGGAAAATCCAGTAAAACATGATAAAAAACAAGAAAATAAAAAAGATAATATAGGTTTTGTAGAAAGAAAACAAAATAAGGATTTTAATTTAGTATATAGAAATAAACCTAACAAACCTAAGACTGTTAATGAATTATTTGGATTAAATAAAGAAGAACCTAAAAAAGAGGCAACAAAAGTTGAAGAAAAAGTAAAAGAAGAAATAAAAGAACAAGGGGATAGTAATATAAAAATGCAAACTGAAGTAGCAGAAAAACAAGCAAATGTAGAAGTAAAGTCACCAAATCAACCAATAATGGAAAATAGAGTTAATAATAAAAACAATAGAAATTTTAGTGAATCTAATAATTCAAATAGACAAAACAATTATAATAAAAATTATAACAATGATAACAATAATAGAAATAACAATAGAAGCAATAATTACAATAATAATGCTAATAGAAATAATAGTAATTTAAATGGAAATAGAAATAATAATTACAATAATAGAAACAATAATTATAATAATAGAAATAAT
>CAOKJC010000014.1 GCA_948468685.1 uncultured Clostridium sp.
TTTATAAACCTTCCCCATTCTGGACTATAATATCTGCTTTGCAAATAATATAAGTTTGTTTCTGTATCATATCTATAACTTCTATATCTATATGGGTTTATTATTCCTATATTGGTAATGTCTGTTATTTCTTTTCCATTTACGTCTTTTATACTTAGTATATTTCCCCAACTATCATATTCGTAGCTTACTATTTGTTTTAAGTTACTGTCTAATATTCCTACTATGTCATTTTGTCCATTTCTTATATAGTAATATTGTGTGTCATTATATTTTAATGCTATTATATTTCCGTTTTCGTCATATGTGTAGTATATTATGTTATTTCCTGTTTTTTCGTATATTACTTTTGAGCCTTCTACATAATAGTTTGTTGTTGTTCCGTTTACTGTTTTTTGTGTTCTTATTCCACTGTCGTTGTATTTGTATGTTATTGTTTGATTTTTACTGCTATTTTTTATTTCTCCTAGTTGTCTTCCATTTTGCCATGTGTATGTGTTTCCATCATATGTTAATATGTTTCCTATGTTGTCATATGTTATTGCTTTTCCATTATAATTTGTTAACTGGTCTTTCCAGTTTGTGTTTCCATATGTATATGTTGTTGTTTTGCTTGGTGTTGCTGGTAGTGTTCCTGTTGTGTACGTGTATTCCTTTTTGTTTTGTAAGTTTCCTCCTACATCATATTCATATGTTATTGTTTTATTTTGATTCTTGCTGTCTTCTCTTATTAATTGGTTTAGTTCGTCATAATAGTATTTATTGGTTTGTGTATTTCCTTTTTTTATTGTTTCTATGTTTCCTGATGCATCATATGTATATGTTATTTCTTCATTACTTCCATTTTTTATTGTTTTTAGTAGTGTTGTTGTTTTATTTGTTACATTTGCTACATCTACATATGTATAGTTCGTTGTATATGTGTTGCTTCCACTTGTTATTTTATTTGAACTTAACCTTGATAGCTTGTCCATTATATTTGTCCAAGTTATACTATTATTTAGTTTTAAGCTTGTTAATCTATTTGCTTTATCGTAGTTATATTGTACAGTGTTAGTTTTATTGCTTACAGTGTATTTTTTTGAATTTATATTGTTATTTATATCATATCCATATTCTTTTGTAAAGCCATTCGTATTAACTGCTTTTACTAATCGTTCTGCTAAGTCATATGTAAAGGTTTCTGTATTATTGTTTATACTATCTACTATTGTTTTTACGTTTGAATTTGCATCATATGTATATTGATATGTTCCTTTTGTTCCTGTTAGTTTTGTTATTCTGTCAAATCTATCATAATTGTATGATACAGTTTGATTGTTTCCATATGTACTGCTTGTTAAGTTTCCATTATTTGCTTCATAGTTATTGGTTGATAGTACTTGATTTCCTACTTTTACTTGTTTTACATTTCCAAAATTGTCATAATTAAATGTGTATGTAAATCCATTATGTGTTATTGTTTTCAACATGTCATTTTCATATGTGTATGTGTTTGAATATTCTTTTTGTGACGCTTGTTTTTTTGCAGTTAATAATCTATTTGACTTGTCATAACTATAAGTTGTTGTTTTATTTTTTGCATCTGTTGCTTTTGTTATTACTCCTGTACTTTCATTATATTGATATTGTGTGCTATTTCCTGTTTCATCAATTATTTTTGTTTGATAATTTCCATTTGTAGAGTATTGTGCTTGTGTTTGTATATATTTAGCACTTATTTTATTTTCAATTACTATTTGTATTGCATATATTGGTTTTACTTCTCCAGTTGTTCCTGCCATTTCTCCATCTCGTACCCAATTTTGCCATCCTACATCTTTTACATAAGCTCTATATTTTACTGAAAGATTCGGTGCATTTACAAGTTTTATTTTTATTGCTTCCATTTGTAATACTTTACCAGTTGTTCCTGATAATTCTCCATCTTGTACAAAACCTTGCCAGCCTATTTCAGATACATGTGATTGGTATTGAATATGCATATTGGTTCCTGGATTTATAAGATTTATCTTTATTGCTTCTACTTGTTTATCTAGGTTTGCTCCCCCTGATGTTGTACCATTTTTTACTTTATTTTTCCATCCTTCATCCGATATATGTGTTTGGTATTCTACTTCTGGTTTTGTTCCAAGGTTTTCCTCCACTTTTGCACTAGTTATATTTCCATATTTGTCATACGTAAATGAGTATTTATTTCCTACTGCATTAGTTGCACTGTTTAATTTCTGTGGATTTGTTTTGTCATATTCATACTTAAATTCCCCACCTTTTGGATTTATACTTGAAATTAGCTTATTATTTGCATTATATTTAAATGTTTGGTTGTTTTTAGCATCATTTTTTGTTGATATAAGGTTTCCTTTACTATCATAAGTATAACTCTGTCCAAATTCTTCTTTGAATAATCCTATATTGTCAAAATATGTTTCGTTTGCATTATTTGTACATACTAAATAGACTAATACATTTTTATAATCACTATCTGCTGTAACTACTGCTGATGCAAATTGCCATTCTGTTCCATCTACATTGATGTTTGTATCTATCATTTGTCTTGAACCATCATTTCTTATAAAATGCAAACTTAGACTTATTTTTGTTGGTCTATCTGGATTGTTTGGAACAGCTTTACTATTTACCCATCCTGCTAATGTGTATATGTCTCCCTTCTTTCCACTTAGTCCAATTGATTGTTCTATATTCTTATCTAAACCACTATTTCCTATAAATCTATATTTTCCATCTACTACTTTATCGTTTGCTTCACAACTTGTAGGTGTCCAATTATTCATTCCTGAACTGAATGTTCCATTTTTTACTAAGTTCTTTTCTTTGTCACTTATAGAAAATAAATTTCCATCTAATGTTAATTTATTTTTATTGTTTCCTTGTTCTTCATATTTGTACATTTTTCCTAATGCTTTATCTATATTATTTGAATCTTTTCCAAAGTCTGATATACTTACTGTTTGTCCTAAATTGTTAAATGTATAAACATTAGTATATCCTTTATTGTCAGTAAATTTTGTGATATTTGATCCATATTTTATATTTAAGGATTTTCCTAATTCATTTTGTGTACTATATTCTTTTATACTTTTTACTCTATTACTTTTTTCATTGTGATATTCATAATCTATATGTGAATTGTCTATGTTCTTGATAGATGTTAATAGATTTAATGAGTTATATCCATATGTTGCTTTCTTATTATCATGATAATTTATTTGAGTTAAGTTTAAGTTAGAATTATAAGTAAATGTTGTTACTCTTCCAGCTTTATCTGTTATTTTTGTAAGTCTTAAGTTGCTATCATATGTAAATATTATTTCTTCTCCAGCTCCATCTGTTACTTTTTCTATCCTAAAGTCTTGTCCTGTATTTGAGTTCAATTGTATTGTGATTTTGTTTCCAAAAGAGTCTTTTAGTTCTTTCAGATGCCAATTTTCTCCTAATGAATTACTTCTTTTTTGAAAAGTAAGAGTATTGTTTTCCTTGTCTTTCATTACAAAGTTATTATTTTCTAGTGTTAATGTTAAACTTAATCCATCTTCATCTTTATATGTGTTAGATGTTCCTTCTCTTTTAAAATAGTGTTCTGTTGCATCTTCATCTATATATTTGGCATATTGTATATTGTTTATTGTAACTAAATTTATCTTTTGTGATAAATTTGTTCTGAAGCCTTTTCCATATCCTATGTCTATATCTTTATTATTTGTGTTATATACATGGCTAACTCCTACTGGTAATAAATTTCCACTTGTACTAGCATCTTGATGTGTTAATACTAAATTTCCATTATAGTCATTTGTGTATACTGTTCCTGCTCTTCCTATTGATTGTGTATGATATGTTTGATAATCTTCTATTCCTGTTTGGTTTCTATATATAATTTGAATCATCGGTCTTGCATTTGTATAACTACTACTTACATCTGATGAATAAAAATACGCATCTGAATGTGGATAGTTATATGTTTCTACGTTGTCTTTTAATACTAGTCCATAATTGTTTCCTGTAACATACCAATCTTTTACGATTGATGTTATATCGAAATAATAAAATTTTATTGGTTCGTTAGTGTCGTATTTATATATATTGTAGTCTGCTGCTTTTGAATCATATTTATCCTTCAAATCATTCCAGTGTGCTGTTTTTACATTCCAATCTGTTGTCATTTTATGTACATTTATTTGTATTCTTTCTGTTGATGGTGCCCATTCATTTGTGTCTGGATAAGAACATATATCTAACATCGCTTTTACAACTTGGTCTCCCGCATTCAAGTTTGGTAAATTAAATTTTACTAAACTTCTTGTTGGACTTTTATTTGGAATTATAACATTGTTACTTCCTACTCTTAATAAATGTGCTTCATGTCTATTAGGATATCCTGTATCTCCATCAAATATATATGTATCATTTATATGGTTATAATCTAATGATGTTTGTACAGTTGGGTCTATTATTATTGGATATTCTCTTTCTTCACTTTCTAACCATTCTTTATTTGGTTTTAATGTCATTATATATTTGTTCCCGTTTTCTTTTTTTAATTCTACATCTATATCGCTATTTATTTCATTTTTTGCATCATACATATATGGCGCTTTTAATATAAAAAGTACTTCTTCTTGATTTTCTTCACTAAATACTATTCTATTATCTTCTGTCTTTTCCATCTTTAAGTTGTCTGTTTGAAATTGGAATGATATTTCTTGATTTATTGCTGATTTACTTTTTAAAATAATATTTTCTTTAATAGTTTTTGATACAACATTATATTCTACATCTATATTTTCTAATATGTTTTCATATTGTATTGTTCCTGATGTTACTTTATTTAAATTTACTTTATTGTTTTCTTTTTTTGTTTCGCTTTCTTTTGTGGCATTTACTTTGTTTGAGTTTAATAATGACCATTTTATATTGTGATTTTTAATTTTTAATTTGACTAAATTATTTTTGTTTGACTTTTTTGAAAATTTTACTCTGAAAGTATTGTCTTTGTTTTGGTACATTCCTTCGTCTTCATCTATGTATTCTAAAGAATTATCTATGTCTACTAATCTTCCATCCTGCTCATAATGTACATCTGTTGGATAAATTGCTGCTACTACACTTCCATCATTTTGTAAAAAATGTTTTTGATTTAAAGTTCTTTTTTCTGTTATTTCTCCTATTATTTCAGTTTCTGCTTCTGAATTAGTGAGTTCTGTTGTACTTTTACTATTTTGTTCTTCTGCTATAATTTCTGGTATTTGTGTTTTATTATCTTCTTGTATTCCTAAAGCAATTGGTGTAAATAATTGCAATATTATTATAGCCGTTAAAAATATCGCTGTTATTTTCACAAGTGTTTTGTTTCTTTTTTTGATATTTATTTCCATAATATCATTCCCCTTTCTTTTCTATTTTATTTATATATATCATACATTATATTAAGCCTCTATCGATATTTTTCTGTATTTTTATACTTTTTTCTACTTAATTAATTATCACAAAAAGCTATAACAGCAATTTGTGTTATAGCTTTTATCTTCTATCAAAAATACTTTTTACAACTCCTTCATCAATCAAAGTAGCAAAAACATTTTTAATAATAATCAATATTATAGGACCAATTAGCATTCCCATAATACCTATAAACTTAAAACCAGTATACATAGCAATCAAAGTAAAAATTGGATGAGTTCCAATGTGCTTACTAACAAGTCTCGGCTCTAGAAACTGTCTTGTTACTGACATTACAATAAATAAAATTACGATTGCAATTCCTAATTTTAAATCTCCATTAAGACCTGAAATTATTGCCCAAGGCACCATTACTGTTCCAGAACCTAAAATAGGAAGTGCATCTACAAATCCAATAAATAGAGCCATAAGAAGCGGAAATTCTATGTTAAACTGAGCAATTTTCAATATATATAATCCAATTAATGAAATTATAAAAGAAACTAATATTAATGTTACTTCTGCTTTTAGATATCCTCCTAATGTTTTTGTTAATTCTCTAATATGTGAGCCTAATTTATTTACCCATTTTTGTGGAAAGTGGTGCTCAATTTGGTCTAAAATATAGACCTTATCTACACATATCAAATACAATGCCATAATTGTTATTACAAAATAAATTGCAATTGTTGGTATTGAAGTTACCATATTTAAAAGTCCTGTAAGCAAATCTCTAACCCAGTTAGAAACTGAATTTAATATTCCTACTGTTGAGTTTTGTATTATTGTTGCTATTTGCTCAGATGAACTAATCTTTTCTAAATTTATTTTACTTGTTAAATTTTGAAATAGTATGTATATTTTTTCTACATATACATTTAAATCTTGTAATAAATTAGAGGCTTCTGAAAATAATGATATTAATCCCCAAATAATACTTCCTAATATTATTGCAGATACAACTACAAAAATTACTATCGAACTTATTTTTCTAGTTAATTTCATTTTTTTCATAATAAATCTAATCAATGGTTCTATTATTAATGATATTATAAACGCTACTAAAAAAGGCATATAAAATACAGATAATTTAAATGCCAAAAATAATCCTACTAAAATAAGTACAACATATAAAATTTTTCTTAATACTCTTGTCCAATAAGACATATCAATAATCATATATTTTTCTCCTATATAATTATTATACGTTTTTTCCCATTTTATATTCCTATTCTTTTTAAAATTTGTACTATAGCTCTTGTTGACTGAAAACTGTGTCAAAAAAGGACGTCCCTTTTGACACAGCTTTATTATATTTTATCTACATAGATTTTATCGTTTACTGCAATTACTGTATATTTATTTAGTTTTTCAATTCTTTTTATTTCTTCAAAATTTGCATATTCTTCTATTTGTACTTTTGCTTCTTTTTGCTTTTTCTTTAGTTGATTTTCTTCACCTTTTTTTAAATATTTGAATTCTATCATTACTGAGTAATATCCTTTTTCTGTGTCTCTTGGTATTATTAATATGTCTGGATATTTTCTTTGTATTTCCATTTCTGATTTTATTCTAAATATTCTTAAGTTCATTGCTATACAATAAAATATCAATTTTACATATTTTTCATCAAATTTAATGTAATCTCTGTTTGATAAATTTTTTAAATACCTTTCCGTCATCTCTATTATTGTATCTATTTTTCCTTCTAATGCTAACTCTCTTGTTATTTGATTATATTCTGATTGTTCTATTTCAAAATCTGTTTCTTTACTTATCATTTGCATAAAATAATCAGCATATATTTCTTTCATTACATTATTTGGTATCTGTAATTGTGGTGTTCCAAATTCTTCTCCTACTATTGTTAAATATCCTAAATAATATAACATTGATACTAAATCTTTTGTTGTGAACTCTTTTGCAGGATTAAACTTGTCTGTTATTTCACTTATTATTTTTTCTCCTGACACTGTTTTTTCTATTATATCTTGCCTTTGTTCTCCTTGACACAACTCTAACATTTTTCCTACTTTAGTATAGTCACTTGCTATATTCATATCTATTAATTCATCTGGTATTTTATCAAATGAAGTATATTTATTTAAAAAGTATAAACACATATTTGAATTATATATTTTTTCTTCAGCATCTTTTGAAAATCTATATCCATCATAATTTTCTTTCATTATTGGCAATAATTCTTCTTGTTTTTCCTTTATTATATCTTGATTACTCATCAATTTTGTTAATTCTTCTTTTGTGAATCCCATCATTTTATTAAATCTAGCATCTTTGGTTATATCTGCACTTATATTAAATCCTGATGTTAAACTGTCTAGTGTTATTGGTGCTACTCCTGTTATGAATATTCTATTTACTACTGTTTCTGTTCCTTCTTTTAGTATTTCATACCATTTTCTTACTTTTCCATTCTTAGTTACTAAATTTTTAAATTCATTTGTTCTAAATCCTAATAATTCATTTGCAAAATGGTCATATTCATCTATTATTACATATATTTTTTCATTTGGTTTTTGAAATCTAAATGCTTCAAATAGACTTTTTAACATTCCTTCTATTGTTTGTTCTGGATTTATATAAAATTCTATATTATATTTCTGTATGAAACTTTTTATTGAAATTTCTACATTTTCTCTAAATCCATTCATTGTTGTTTCTTCGTTTTCTGTGTTTATTCCTGCAAAGTTAAATCTTAATATATGATATGTATTTCTTAACTTTGTTGGATTTTTTCCTATGTATGTGTCTTCAAATAGTATTTCAAATTTGTCTTTTTTTGCTATATCATAATAGTTTTCTATTACACTGGTGAATAGTGTTTTTCCAAATTTTCTTGGTCTTAAAAACATTATTCTTTTGTCTGTTAGCCCTTCTAGTTTTTCTATGTATTCTGTTTTGTCTACATAGTAATATCCTTCTTCTACTAATTCTTCATAGTTGCTTATTCCATTTGGTATCTTTTTCATATGTTGTTCCTCCTTCATTTTTGTTTACTTTATTTATTGTGGCTTTTTTCTTCTCTTTCTTGTGGTTATATTTTATCTTAAAAATAAAGAAATATCAAGTGAATTTCTTGATATTTCTTAACCTGGTTTTTTACAATGTTTTAGTCACAGCTTTAGAGTTCAGTTCTACTAATAGAAAGTAGCTCTGAACAAAAGAGGCATGATTAAAATATCTTGACATAGCCTTATAACTATTAGCAAACTATTGATTATTTTTACCTGAATTACAATTACAAATATTTTCTATAGTTGTACATACTTCTTGCTTTCCTAATTCAGTATCATTATGAGCTAAATCTCCTATTGTTAAAATTCCTATAACACAATTATTTTCATCACATACAGGTAATCTTCTTATTTGAAAATTAGACATTTTATTTTCTGCATTAACCATATCATCATTTTCTTTACAAGTACATACATTAGTTGACATTATATCACTTGCTGTTGTTGTATTTATATCCTTATTACATGCAACTGTTCTTAATAATATATCTCTATCTGTTAAAATTCCACATATACAATTTTTATCATCACATACTGGTATACATCCTATATGTTTTTCACTCATTAATTTTGCAACTTCATTTATTTTTGTTTCTGGCTTTACACAACATACATTTTGACACATACAATCTTTTACTTTCATTTTTATACCATCCCTTCTTAATTTTAATGCAAATTTTTTATTAATATTCAAATAGTATAATTTTTTACTTAAAAATTTGCATTTTCATATTTATTTTTTGCAAAGATAAAAAAAATATGCAAAATTAAATTTGCATATTTGGAAATTTTTTCATTTTAATATTGAAAAATATCATAATTATAATCTTCAAATTCTCTATTAAATGGTGGTCTTCCTGGACCACCTTGCCCTGGAACAAATGGCGGTCTCATAGGAGGTCTTACTGGTGGTCTTGGACCTGGACCTGGCATTGGCGGACGTGGTCTATTTGGTCTTCCAGGTCTATTCAATAATTCTTTTATTAATAAAATTTTTATTAAATCACGTAAACCTCTATTAATTTGTCTTGTTTCTCTTTTATCATTAAACTTTTCTACTTCTTTATTATCTACTGTTCTACTTGCAGTTTTAGTTGCTACTGATGTTTGTGCCAAAGTTGCTCTTACTTCATTTTTTTGATTAGTACTTGATCTATTTTCTTCTTTTTCTTCTAAAGCATAATATATCTCATCTGTCATATTTTCAATATCTTCACTCGATATACTTCCTCTTAAATTATTACATTTTGTCATTACCATTGGATAAACTATTTTATATATTTCAGGATAACATCTTTCAAGCTCTATATCTGATGTATTTTCATAATCTACATTTTGATTAGTATCTTGATATATATTATTGATTGAATTTATAGCTGGATATCCTAAAATACTTCTTATGTATTCATCATATGATATTTTGTTTTGCATAATAAACCTCCCTTGTTTTTATATATCATATGAAACTATATTGAATTTGGTTAAATATTGTATTTAATTAAAAAGCTGATATATTAATATTTGAAGACAAAGACCTATAGGTAGACCCCAGATATGTTTTTGTCAAAAATATTAATATATCAGCTTTTTATTTTATCAAATATTATTCACCAAATTTTTAAACTTGCGACCTCTATCGGCAAAGTCCTTAAACATATCGAAACTTGCACTAGCAGGTGAAAATAGAACAACATCACCTTTTTTAGCTGACTTTTTAGCTAATTCTACTGTCTGTTCTAAAGAATCACACATATAAATATTTATCTTCTTATTTTGTTTTTCTGATTCTTCTTTTACAACATCAAATATTTTTTCAGCTGTTTGCCCTATTAAAATAAGAGTTGATACTTTATCTACTATAGGTTTTGCAAGTGGTTCATATTCTAAATTTTTGTCATATCCCCCTGCTATTAAAACTATATTTTCTTTAAAAGCATTTATTCCTGACAATGTTCTAGTAGGAGAAGAACTTGCAGAATCATTATACCATTTAACTCCATCTATTTCCCTTATGAACTCTATTCTATGTTCAACTGGTTTAAATTCTTTTATTGCATCAACAGCTATATCTGTATCAACTAAAGTTTTAGTTGCAGCTAAAGCTGTAGCTATATTTTGAAAATTATGATTTCCTCTTAAAATAACTTCATTTGTATTTAAAACATGTTTTCTAACCTTATCATCACATTCTTTTACTATATCTTCATCTACAATAAAACCATCATCTAATTTTGTTTTACTGCTGAAAAATACAACTTTTCCATTTGCTTCTTTGCTACATTCTCTTGTTATATCATTATCATAATTTAAAATTAATATTCCATTCTCATCTTGATTTTTAAAAATGTTCTTTTTGCTATCTATATACTCTTCATAATCTTTATGTATATTTAAATGATTTGGAGTTATATTAGTAATAACAGCAATATCTGGACTTACTTGCATCTTCATCAATTGAAAACTACTCAATTCTAACACAACAATATCATCAGGGTTTATTTCTGCAAGCTTTGTAAATAATGGTGTTCCAATATTTCCACCTAAAAAAGTATTATAACCTGCTTTTTGTAAAATTGCATTTATCATACTTGTTGTAGTAGTTTTGCCATCGCTTCCAGTAACACCAATCATTTTGCAAGGACACATTTCCATTAACATCTCAACTTCTGTTGTAACTATTGCCCCCCTATTTGCTTCGTCTTCTAATTCTTTTCTTGTAGGAAGGCAACTTGGTGACCTAAATATGATATTAAAACCTTGTAACTTATCAAGACAATTTTTACCAAAAGAAAATTCAAATCCATATTCTGTTATTTTATCTACAATTTCTTTTGAAATTTCATCAATTGTTCTCTCATCAAAAACTGTTACTTGTGCTTTTTTTTCATATAAATAGTCTAATAGTGGCAAATTACTTACTCCTAATCCTATTACAGCAACTCTTCTAAATCTTATATATTCATTAAATTCTTTTAGTTTTTCATTTTCAAAATTCATAATTTCCTCCTTGTCCCATTGGGGACGTTTCTTTTTGGGACATTTTGTCCCAGTTGGGACACATCTTCTTTTTTATTTGTTGTATTATATTCTTTTTTTTATTTTTCGTTTATTATTATATCTCTTTTTTTATAAAAAAACAAATTTTATTAGAATATTTTTATTTATTTTTGGCTACAATATTATTACAATTTGCGAATGGAGGTGCTTTTCTATGTCAAAGAAAAACAAAAATAACAATAATAATAATAACAATAATCAAAATCAAAACAATGAAAAACAAAATAACAATAATAATTGTAGATAGTTATTAATACTGCTTTTAAAAGTTTTAAGAATGGGGTGAATAAATACATATCACCCCAAAAAAAATATTTATTTTTACTTATATCATTCCAATAAAGCTATATTTCTATTTTTTAGTCTCATTAAGAACATTTTTGCATTAATGCACTATTTTATCATTCCATAAGTTGTATGTAGCAATTTTTCTGCTCTATAACTTCCAGGAGCCTCTAAATACTCTTCATACACATTCTTTATAACAGGATTTTCATGTGACTTTCTTATACTTAATTTTTCATCTATTGAATATAAGCTATCAGCTCTTAATTTTCTAACATCAACTTCAGCACGAATAGTAGAATTTTTTATAGGTTGACCTCCACCCATTACACATCCTCCTGGACATGCCATAATTTCTACAAATTGATAATCTGCTTTTCCTGCTTTAATTTCTTCCATAATTTTTTGTGCATTTCCTAAACCACTTGCCACAACAACTTTAATATCAGTTCCATTAATATTTACTGTAGCCCTTTTTATGCCTTTTTCGCCTCTTACTGCTTTGAAATCTATTTTTTCTAAAGCATTTCCTGTTAAAGTGTCTTGAGCTGTTCTTAAAGCTGCTTCCATAACTCCACCTGTTGTTCCAAAAATTGCAGCTGCTCCTGTTGAAGTTCCTAATGGATTGTCAAATTCACTATCTTCTAAATTATCAAATCTTATATTTGCATATTTAATCATTCTAGCAAGCTCTCTTGTAGTAATTACACAATCAACATCTAAAAGTTCATTATTTGATAATTCTTTTCTTTGACTTTCATATTTTTTTGCAATACAAGGCATTACTGAAACAACGTAAATCTTTTCAGGGTCAATATTTTCCCTTCTTGCATAATATGATTTTATTAAACTTCCTAGCATCTCATGTGGTGACTTACAACTAGACAAATGTGGTAACATATCTGGATAATTCATTTCTATATATCTTATCCAACCAGGGCAACATGATGTCATCATAGGTAAGTTATCATTTTCTTTAAATCTTTCTATAAATTCATAAGCTTCTTCCATTATAGTAAAATCAGCTGCTGTATTTGTATCGAAAATTTTATTAAATCCTAATCTTTTTAAAGCTGTAACCATTTTTCCAGTAACATTCGTTCCAATAGGCATATCAAACTCTTCACCTAAAGCAACTCTAACAGCTGGTGCAGTTTGAACTACAACGTATGTATCTGGGTCTTTTAATTTTGTCCAAACGTCATCAATATTTTCTTTTTCATGCAACGCTGCTGTTGGACATGCTTGAATACATTGACCACAATTAACACAAGTTGTTTCACTTAAACTTTTGCCATAAGATGTTGATATGTTTGACTCAAAACCTCTATTTGCACAATCAATTGCACCTATTTTTTGTACATTTTTACAAACAGCAACACATCTTCTACATAATATACATTTGTTAGGGTCTCTAACTATTGCTGGTGATAAGTCATCAATTGGTTCTTCTTTTCTTTCTCCTTTAAATTCAATTGATTGTATGTTAAACTTTTTAGCTAGTTGTTGTAACTCACAGTTTCCCATTCTACTACATGTTAAACAATCTTTATCATGGTTTGAAATTATTAAATCTAATATTACATGTCTAGCTTCCATTATTTCGGGTGTATTAGTCTTTACTACCATACCTTCTTCTACTTTTTGAATACAAGATGTTGCAAACCCTCTTCTTCCTTCTACTTTAACAATACACATTCTGCAATCACCAATTTCATTTATGTCTTTTAAAAAGCATAATGTTGGTATATCTATTCCTACTTTTTTTGCTGCTTCTAATATTGTTGTTCCTTTGGGTACTGATATTTTTTGATTATCTATAGTTATATTTACTAATTCTTCCATTTTTTCCTCCTTGTGTCCCATTGGGGACGGTTCTGTTTGGGACATTTTGTCCTATTGGGGACACATCTCAATTTAACATCTGTCCCAAATTGGACATTTTGTCCATTTAGAACCGTCCCTTTTGGGCATTATTTTATCGCCTTGAAAGGACATTTTGTTAAACATGTACCACATTTTATACATTTCTCTTGATTAATTGTTCTGACTTCTCTTCCTTCACCTTCAATTGCATTTACTGGGCAATTTCTTTGACATAGACCACAGCCTTTGCATAAGTTTGCTTCTATTTCTATTTGTGTTAAGTTTTTGCATTCTTTGCTTCTACATTGTTTATATGTAACATGTTCTTTATATTCTTCTCTAAAATATTTTAATGTACTTAATACTGGATTTGGTGCACTTTGTCCTAATCCACATACACTTGATTCTCTAACATTTAGCGCTAATTTTTCTAATTTATATATATCTATTTCTGTACCTTCTCCGTTGCACATTCTTTCTAATATTTCATGCATTCTTTTTGTTCCAATTCTACATGGTGTACATTTACCACAACTTTCTGATACTGTAAAGTCTAAGTAGAATTTTGCTATACTAACCATACATTTTGTGTCATCCATAACTATAAGTCCACCTGAGCCCATCATTGAACCTATTTCTTTTAATGATTCATAATCTATTGGTGTGTCCAAATGTTCTTTTGGTATACATCCTCCTGATGGTCCTCCTGTTTGTGCAGCTTTAAATTCTCTATTGTTTGGTATTCCTCCACCTATATCATAAACAATCTCTCTTAATGTTGTTCCCATTGGAACTTCTACTAGTCCTATATTATTTACATTTCCACCTAGGGCAAACACTTTTGTTCCTTTTGATTTTTCTGTTCCTATTTGATTATACCAATCAGCTCCATTTATAATGATTTTTGTTATATTTGCATATGTTTCTACATTGTTTATTAATGTTGGTTTACCCCATAATCCACTTTGTGCTGGATATGGTGGTTTTACTCTTGGATGTCCTCTTCTTCCTTCTATTGATTCTAATAGGGCTGTTTCTTCTCCACATACAAATGCTCCAGCTCCTAATCTTATTTCTATATCAAAGTCAAATTTTGTTCCAAATATACTTTCTCCTAATATTCCATATTCTTTTGCTTGGTCTATTGCTATTTGAAATCTTTTAACTGCTATTGGGTATTCCGCTCTTACATATATGTATCCTTTATTTGCTCCTATTGCATATCCTGCAATTGCCATTGCTTCTATAACACAGTGTGGGTCACCTTCTAGAATACTTCTGTCCATAAATGCCCCTGGGTCTCCCTCATCTGCATTACATACTACATATTTTTGGTCAGCTTCGGCATTTTTTGTTGATTCCCATTTTAGTCCTGTTGGAAATCCTGCTCCTCCACGTCCCCTTAGTCCTGATTTTTTTATTTCTTCTATTACTTCATCTTGTGTCATACTTTTTAATACTTTTTCTAAAGCTACGTATCCATCAAACGCTATGTATTCATCAATATCTTCTGGGTTTATTACTCCACAATTTTTTAATGCAATTCTTTTTTGTTTTTTATAGAAATTAAGTTCATCTAAACTGTTTACTTTAGTACCATCAATATCTTTACAAAGTAATCTTTCTACTCTTTTTCCTTCTATAATATGTGTTTGTATAATTTCTTCGCAGTCTTCTGGTGTAACCATAGCATAAAATGTATCTTCTGGTCTAATTATAACTATTGGCCCTTTGGCGCATAGCCCAAAGCACCCTGTTTTTATTACTCTTACATTTTCTATGTTTTTTTCTTTAATTATTTTTTTGAAATTTTCTAATATTTCTACTGATTTTGATGATGTACATCCTGTTCCATGACATACTAATATGTGTTTTTCTCTTGTATCTAGTTTTGTATTTACTCTTAAATCTAGTTTTTTTCTTTTTTCTTCTCTTATTTTATGAATTTCTTCTATTGTTTTCATAATCATCACCTTTCTATTTGTGCCAAAAAGGGACGTCCCCTTTGGCACAATTTTTATTTTAATAATTCATCTAAAACTTCATCTAATTTTTTCACTGTTGCTTTTCCATAAACTTCATCATTAACTGTAAATACTGGTGCTAATCCGCAAGCTCCTACACATCTAGTTTGGTCAATCGAAAACATTCCATCTTCTGTTGTTTGTCCTGGTTCTATTTTTAATCTTTCTTTTAATCTATCTAATATTTTTTGTGATCCTTTTACATAACAAGCTGTTCCTAAGCATACTGATATTGTGTATTTTCCTTTTGGTTCTAATGTGAATCTTGAGTAAAATGTTATTACCCCATATATTTCTGCCATTGGCACTTTTAAAAATTCTGATATTTCTTTTTGTGCTAATTCTGGTATGTATCCAAATTTATCTTGTACTTCATTTAATATTTGAATCAAATTATCTTTTACTGGTAAATATGTTTCGAATATTTCTTTCATAAAGTCTTCTATAATTTTGCTACTACAGTTTTCTTTTTTATTTTCTGACATATATTTGCCTCCTATTATTATATATATTTTACTTAGTATTTGAATTATATCAAAACACAAAAATTTATACAATGAATTTTTTGAATTTTTTGTCGAAAATAAAAAAGCCATACACATTTATATGTTATTTTCACTTCTTTTTATTATTACATGACATTTTGTGGAGAAAATCAAGTATCTATTTAAAAATTTTTAAAATCTACTAGACTGATTATGTTTTTTATGTTATTATTATAACATAAATCAAATGAAAAAATTTAGGAGGTAATTCATGACAAAATTAACAAAAATAATATCAATCTTTTTGATAACATTAACAGTAGCAATTTCAATTAACATTAGTTTCGTAAATGCTGTAGATTTGAATTTAACAGAGAATCCATCTAATAATACTACTAATGCTAACTCATCAAATACATTAGATGATAATGAAAATAATTATTATACCGATTCTTCTACAACATCCTATTCTAATACTCAGTCAACAACAACCACTCCATCTGCAACTGTAAAAACTGGCAATGTATCAGATTCTAGTATGAATTTATCAAATATATTAAATATATTTTTAATTGTTGTTGGTATCCTTTTAATATTATTGGCTATTGCTATTTTAATAAGATTAAAAAATTAAATATTTCATAAAATAGAATTTATATAGAAATTAAAATTTTCTGAATCAAGAAAATTTTAGTTTCTATTATTGTATTATTTTGTTTTTTATAGTCATTTTTTGTATGTATATTTTGTCCAAATTTTAAAATAATATTAATAGATTTATATTATCAAAAAGTTCTAAAGAATTTTCTATTAATTAAATCTATATTTTTTAAGGAGGACATTTTTATGAACAAGAAGATTTTTATTGGTTTAACAATAGCTTTATGTGTTATTTTTTCTTTTACATTTTGTTTTGCTGCTGATAATGGAAATGGTTTTGAAAAAGCAACTAATGATGTTAGAAATTTCGTTGGTGGTGTAGAAAATACTGTTGAAGATGCAGCAAAGGATGTTTCTAATGCTTCTAAAGATGTAACTGGTGATATGGAAAATGGTTTAAACAGAAATACTAATAGAGCTACAACTGGAATGACTAATGGTAATAATGGTGGATATACTTCAACAAGAACTTCTACTGCAACAGATAATACTGTTATGGGTATGTCTTCAACAGCTTGGACATGGCTTATACTTGGTATAGCTGCTATTGCTATAATTGCTGTTGTTTGGTACTATTCAATGCAATTTACAAATAATACAACTCGTAATGATGAATAAATAATTGCAGTTTTGGATTTTTCGTGTTATACTATAAAAAATTGTAAAAAGAGGTTATTTATATGGAAACAAAATTAATTGCGAAAAATCCGACTGCTTTTCATAATTACACTATTAATGATAAATTAGAAGCAGGCATTGTTCTTTCTGGTACTGAAATTAAATCTATAAGAAATGGTAAAGCTAATTTAAAGGATAGCTATGCCATTATTAAAAATGGTGAAGTATACATAGTTGGCATGCACATAAGTCCTTATGAGCATGGGAATATTTTTAACAAAGATCCTTTAAGAGATAGAAAACTTTTATTAAATAAAAGAGAAATTAATAAATTGATTGGTCTTACTAAACAAAAAGGTTATAGTCTTGTTCCCTTAAATATGTATTTTAAAGGTAGTTTAGTTAAAGTTGAGCTTGGTATTGGTAAAGGTAAGAAACTTTATGATAAGCGTGAAGACATTGCAAAAAGAGATGCTGAGAGAAGGATTAGACAACAAATGTCTAATAAATTATAAGAAAAAACTATTTACATTTTACATAATTAGTGATATACTATTAGTGTTATAATTCATATACATTTTGTTGTATTAAACAAAATGGTGGTACTTGCTTAAATTTACTAAAGCACACTGGTATAATCAATTTAGTTAGACTTTTAAAGGAGGACATTTTTTATGAGCGAAATGAGAACTATTGATTCGGTTGATGTTGTAGCTACTGAAACAGATGAGGAAGTAACCTATACCGAGGTTTATTGCCCGAATTGTGGCGAGATTTATCCTGTCGGCATGGAAAGGTGTGATAACTGCGGTGCACACACAATTCCCTTAAAAAAGTAAGTATTATTAAAGGGTGTCCCATTTAGGGACACCCTTTTGTGTCATTTTAATTTCCAAATCTATAAACTTTATCTGCGTTAGTAATTGTAAAGCCACCATTTATAAACTCTAAGTGACTATTTTCTGCCACCACTTTACATGGAAAAGACTTAGTATTATTCGTTGCTATATTTAGTCCAATAATTTCTTGATTTCCTGGCTGGTAAATTGTATTTCCAGCAAAGCAAATTCCAGAAAGTGGCGTTACTGAATATTTCCATGTTGTATTATCAACAAGTATATCTTTTTCTCCAAATACTAAGGTTCTAAATGTTCCATCTGACCTTTCATAGATAAATAACCATCTTTTTGTATATTCATCATATTTTAGAGCATATTCTGCAACTGTTTCTTGACAGTCAAACTCGTATGTCTGACCATTATTTCCAACTACAATCACTCTTTGTGGATAGAAAGATGCAATAAACCTTATCTTATCATCAATAATCTTAAAGATTGGTTTGTAGACAAATTCTTCACTTTGTTCAAAAGTCCCCCTCTTTGTTAATTTCATTGATTTTAACCTGCCATTTCTATCTACATAGTAAAGAGTATCATCCACCATATCATAGTTTGATTTGTGCATTTTTTCAATTTCATACGTTCTTTGTGCATAATTATCTTGTATGTTAATTACATCATCTTTTATTTCAATTACACATTTTCCATCTTTGGTAAATTCAATCATTGACTTACCATTAATATCTACTCTTCTTTCTGTCCTTCTATGCACAATCTTATGGTCTTTGGATAAATAAACCCTATCTGAGAGGATACACTCAACATCATCGGATTGAAAAATAATCTTAATCGCAATATTTGAAGTGTCAGCTGCTGGCTGTTTCTTTGGAATTGACTGCATTTTGCATTTTTGTTACATACTGGACATTCTCCAAATTTTGAATAATAATATCCTTTATGATTTTGACAATAAGACATATTATTATATAGTTCTTCAAGATATGGAAAAATGTTTTCTCTTGAGCCATCCTCGAAAATCTCTTTGAATTTTTGTAATAATTGCGGTGACATCCAATTCCAAGATGGTGTTGTTGATCTTACTTCTACATTGTGTAGTCCAAGTACAGAAATTTTGTTAGCAATTCTTTCCTTGAATTTCCATGTTGGATTTTTCTCATAGGTTCCTCCAAATGGATGTACTTGTGCTAACATATAAAAACATAAAATTGCTAATGCAAAGTGGTCTGTTTCTTCTGTCAATTCTATTACTCCATTTGGCTTATACGCTTCAGGTGCTGTGTAATTTTCTGTATAGGTAACAGCATGTACTTGCCCTTTTATTCCAAAACTATCTGTATCCACTGCATAAACATCATTTCCCATCATGCAAAAATTTTGGTCATTAATATCTCCTATGATATATCCCATCTTATGCAATTCTGTTACAATCTTAGCAACAATAATTGCTTTTTTTAATGCCTCTTTATTGGATATCTTATTCTTTTTTAGATAGTTGCGTTTTGTGAGTTGCCGAACAGGGTCATCTTCTTTTAATCTTTTCATTGTATATGCTTTAAATGATTTTCCTACATATACAGAATCGATCGGTCCAACAACATTCTTAGGAAATTTTCTTGTGATAAAGCATTTTACCACTATTTCCTTTCTTTTTTTATCAATTGGTACCCCTGTTTGTGGATTTTTATCTTTGAAGATTTTTATTACTGTGTTTTCATCATAACCAGCAATATCAGCCTCTCCACCTTCTGCAATATAATTTCTCTTCTTGAGAGAATCTAATTCTCTTTGTGTCATTGTTATCATACCGAATCCTCCCCTTAAAATACAATACTTATATCGTCTTTAAAAGCTGAATCTTGTTTTTTCATTTCACCATTTTCTTCTATATATTTTTCATTACATTTATTGATGTACCTTGACATTGGTCCCTTTTTTCCTTTTTTTAATAATTGAATAAATTTTTCTCCATCCAAATATTTTAAGTTTTTCCAAAATCTTAGTCCATCTGTTGCAACTCCTACATTTGCATATTTTTCTTTTGGATAAATATGTGTTGTAAAAGTAACGGCTTCTTTGTAGAGTTTTAATTTTTCTTTGTCTACATAGTTATAGACAAAATATTTTGGATATTCTTCTCCATCTTCTTCTATAACTTCTTTGGTTTCATGAAATAGTACAAAGCCTTCCTGGTCTTGTGTTATGATATAACCATCTCCACATGTTAGAACAGTAAATCTTTCCTCTTCTTCAAAAACAGCAAGAATGGTAAATGTGCTGATATTATATAAGATATTTGTAATATCTTTATATATCATTTTCATTGCTTCTTTAAGGTTAGAAAAAAATTCTTTTACTATTTCCTCAAAATTTTCTACATTAATCTCTTCTTTTTCCTGTAATATTAAGCTGAAGAGTCTTGGTCCAATTTCTGAAAAATCTCCTGAGCCACAGCCATCCATTATAATCTTTACTTTCTCATCATTAGATACAAAAAAGTAATCTTGATTATTTTTGTTAGCGCCAACATGGTCACTTCCTATTTTGCTTACCGCTATCATATAGTTTTCCTCCTATGACAAAGAGGAGGCTTTATTGCCTCCTCCATCCTTTTAAAAGTTAACTTGTTACTTTTTTAAACTGCAAAAGTATTTACAGGTACTGTTGGAGCTTTTGCCCCCTGTGATACTGATAATGCCGATTTAGAGACAAATTTGAATGCTGCTCTTAATTGCTTTCTTCTCTCTTCTGGCGATTGTGTCTGATCTCCTGCCTTTAAGATGTAGTCTCTTGGTATTCCCAGTTCGGTTGCTACTCCTCTTGCTTCTGGTCCGAACTCTATAAAGTACACAACAATTCCGCTGTCTGTAAGTCCCTGTAATGCTGCTTTTGCCTTGGCTTTTGCTCCTGACTCTGAGTCGTTGTCACGTCCATCAGAAAGAAATACGATAATTCCTTTCGCTGAGAAGTGCTTTTTCTCGAAATTCGCCATTGCTTTTTTCATGTTATCTACTGAGCAAATAACTGCATCATAGAGCTTTGTTGACCATCCATTTGCTGAATAGCTGGTATCCCAGTCTTCTACTAAGCAATATGGTCCTTCTTCAATCCGGTCTCCGAACAGAGTCTTTCCCAAAATCATTTCATCAACCTGCTTTGAACCTAAAAACATGTTTTGCATGTCATCCATCTCGTCGCTGACTTCTGAGTCATAGTCTGACATAGAAGCTGAATCATCAATGACAACTCTGAGTAAAGTCTGCTGGTCAGAATCCAAGTCATCAAAATCAAAGTTCATTGGTGCTGTGTCCTCATCAAAACCTACCTGTGGTGCTACATCATATCTCTCATCCATCTTGCCATCCTCCTTTTGATTATTTTGATTTTTAGGCTGCATATATATCTGTTACATCTGTTGATTTAACAAATTTTACTCCCATCTTCTTAATTTCTTCCATCTTCTCAGCTGTTGCCTGCTCAAATCCGCCAATACATGACATGCAATCTTCCAAAACAACAATCTTGCTTAAAATCTCAGGTCTATTTGCAAAGTGTTTTACAATCTGCTGCAATGTCCTTAAAAAACAATGGGACTCTGCCTGCCCAGCAAGATAAATCCTAACTAGTGCAGGATCTTCAAAAACATTTAAAATATCCAGTCGCACTTTGTTGTTTGGTGAGTATTCCGCCTCAATTGCGCCATACTGTTCGCTGTACTGGTCCTGCCCTTTGTAATACGACATGGCATTACATTCACGAACTACTTCATGATATTTAATCATTTTTTCTAATTCGCCTTCAAGCGCTGCACCTCTGCTGTTTGCCTGGCAATGATATGGCCAAATTCTCAGTTCTTCTCCGCCAGCTTCAACATTTTTAACATATGTTAATGCCTTAGCTGGACTTCTTAAAGCTGATTTGAATTTTCCTTCTTTAATTCCTTCACTTGTAATTACAGTTACACCTGGAAGTACGTGTTCTCCTTCCTTGTGTTCTCCGTTTTCGTCTGTGAAGTTTTTGCCATAGACCCAAGCGCTTGGGAAGAAAATATGGCTACAAGTATGCCAGTCTAAGGTATACCGTATACGATAAATCTGATCTAAATACTTGTAGATAAATCTGCAAAGTCTTTCTGTGTCGGCTACTGCTCCATCTACTGGGAGAGCGCCCTGTGGAGAAATAAAGTCAAACTGATTATCAATCATCATTATCTCTACCCGATCTACATCAAGACTTGCTGGATTTTTCTCCTCATTATCTGCCAGCAAAGTTACCTGTGGCAAGTCAATGCCTGCCTCTGTTGTACCAATTTTTGCTACGTTTACAATTTCCTCAAATTTTGCTTTCATTTTGTATCCTCCTTCATGTTATTTGAGTTAACGAGTAACAATATTAAATTTTAAAATGACACCTCCTTGATATAAATTTTTATATCTAGTTATAAATTTGTAAGCACACAGATTACCTGAATCCGTGAATCATATAGATTGATGTATTTTCATATAAATTAAGAACA
>CAOKJC010000015.1 GCA_948468685.1 uncultured Clostridium sp.
AATGGTAAAAAAGTTCAAGAAATAGATATATATTATAGAGGCGTTGGCATTATTTCTTTTCCAGTAAGTTTGGAAGATATGACAATGGTAATTGAAAAAATGATAAATAAAAGAATATCAGCTTAATTATTAGAATTTAAGCTGTATCAATGGGGAGAATTATTTAGTGTACTTAACTAAAGCATTCTCCCCTATATGTTATGACATACTATCATAACATGTGGTCTCTGCGAGGCAAATATGTATTAATACATACTGAAAAGTTATATTTTCAGCAAAGAACAACAGTGGCATGATTATAATCTCTTGACCTTTTAAATTACTTATCATGCCACGACCGTTGTTCGCCTGCGAAAAATTGCTCTGCAATTTTTCTGTAGAACGATTTTGTTGTATAGGAAAAATTCGATTTTTCCTATACAACAAAAAAAATCAACCATTTTACTGATTGATTTTTCATATCTATCTGTTCTATAAAAAGTTCGAACAGATACGTCGTTGGAGCTTACAGCGGGGATTGAACCCGCGACCTCAGCCTTACCAAGGCTGCACTCTACCAACTGAGCTATGCAAGCATTTATATTTAAAAAGTATCAAACAAAAATATTAAATATTCAGTTTGATACTTTTTTCTAAAATATATTTTTAATAGCTTTTTTTCTTATTCTTTGTATTGCATTATCTATTGATTTTACTGGTGCATCTAACTTTTTAGCTATTATTTCATAACTTTCACCTTGCATATATCTTTCTAATACATTTTCCTCAAATTTACTTAAAGATTTATGCATTGTATTTTGTAATTCATTATAATACTCTTTTTTCATTATAGTATCTAATGGATCTTCTATTGTATCTACTTCAAATGTTTCTATTAATTCTGAGCTATCATCATCATTATATGCTGCTGTATTTAACGATAAATACGAATTAAGTGGCATATGTTTTTGTCTATTTGAACTTTTTATAGCTGTTATCAATTGTCTTTCTATACAAATATTTGCAAATGTTTTAAATGTATTTTGTTTACAACTATCAAATCCTTTTATTGCTTTATATAGACCTATCATACCTTCTTGTACAATATCATCTCTTTCTGCACCAATTATAAAATATTTTCCTACTTTTGAATTTACTAAATCTTTATACTTCTCAATTAAAAAGGATAAAGCATGCTCGTCCCCTTCTTTTATTTGAGATATTATTTGTTCATCTGTCAAATTGCTGTATTTTTCTGTTGTGTAAAATATACTATCTTTTTGCATTTATTTCTTAATACCTCCAAGTGTACTTCTTGTTGTCATTATATATTTGAAAAGCCTTTAAGTCAAGTGTTTTTCAAAAAAATTGCTATATTTCATAATATATTAATTTTTGTAAAAACTTGAAATATATAATAATATTAATAATTAATCACTATATTTCATTTTTTAGGAAAGTCCAAAATCCTTCTGATTCCATTCCTTTTTCCCAAGATGCAACTCCACCTAAATTGTGTTCTTTGATTAATGAAAGTTTTTCTTTTAATGATGTTTCATCTTCAATCCACATCTTTTTAGTATATGAACCTTCTTTATATTCTATATAATATTGTTTTAACTTATCATCCCACTGTTTTTCTACATTTTGTGGAATTACATTTTCTATACTTTTCATTGAAACAGTACTTTGTCTTACAAGTTTTCCATTACTATCTTCAGTCCATAATCTTGTATATAATGGAATTGCCAAAATTATTTTTTCACTTTCTATTTCTTCTGTTGTTAAAAACTTCTTCAAACTTATTTCTACCCAATCATATCCTGCTGTTGTTCCTGCTTTATTACTTGATGCTCCATATTCATCATATGCCATAAACACAATATAATCTGCTACATCTCCAATTACATGTCTATCAAAACACAATGACCATGTGTCAGAACCATCTGGTGCTGTAACGTCAACTGAAACTACTAATCCCATATCTTTAATTCTTGGTGTTAATTCAATTATAAATCTAGAATACATGTCTTTATCTTCTTGTTTCATATTTTCGAAGTCTATATTTATTCCATCCAAATTATAGTTTACACATGCATTTACAATATCATTTATTAATTTTTGTCTTTTGTTATAGTCATTCATAATCTCTGAAGTTACTGTAAGCATTCCATCTCCTGCATTTTGTACCATTGGCCAGACTTTATATCCATTGCTATGTGCCCACTCAATATATGCCTTTCCTTTTTCTCCTATGTTTTCTTTTAATGTTCCTTTAGAGTCTAAATATAGAAACGCTGGTGATACAACATTTACTCCATCCATTGTAACTCCTGTTCTATCAGGTGCAGATGCAACTGTTGAATAATAGTCCCAAACTAAGTTTACTTTTCCTTCAATTTGTTTTTCTTCTTTCATTTCTTCCCTTACTAAAACTGTATTAGCAATCTTATTAGATTTTACGTATCCAACTTTTCCATTTTCTGTTCTTATTCTTGCATATCCTTTTTCTTCTGATATGACAACAACATAACTTCCTTTTTCTGCTCTATCTACTGTTTTTGCTATAAATCTTGTTGAAGATTTTACTGGAACATTTTTTGTTATTATTGCTTTTCTCTGCTCTCTTGCTACCGAATCTATTGTTAATACTTTTGTATTTTCTATATATTCAATTTCTATTCCATATACGTCTTTTAACTCTTCTATTGGTATATATATTGTATCATCTACTTTTTTTGCATGTTCATATGTAGTTTTATTCGAACCATTTATTGTCATTTTATTTTCTTCTAAACTTATAGTTGCAATTTTTGTGTTATATGTTGTTATTATTTGATTATTCTTTGTATCTTCATATATATATTTGTCAAAGAAATTACCTAAATCTTGCTTTGCTATATATATTTCATTATCTTCAATTAATATATTCTTTTTTAAATACTCTGTTACATTTCTATTATTTAATACTAAATTTATTTTTTTATTTTTATCAAATATTATATAATCATTTGCCTTATATCCTATTATACAAATTATTATTATTGCTATAATTGATATAAATGTTTTTATTATTCTTTTTTTCTTTTTTTCAATTTGTTCTTTTGTCATTTTTACTTTTTTCGTTTTTCCCATATTAATTCTATATCCTTTCATTTTTCTAGTACTATGTCTTCTTTTTTATATTCTTCTGGTTTTAGTCCAAATCGTGTTCTCATATAATCAAGAACTACAATCATACTTGCAAGTGAAAATAATCCTACTATTAAGAATGCATTTTCAACATTTATTATATCTAATAATAAGCCTCCTAAAATTGAAAATATACTTGCTGCTATTCCTCCTATAAATTCATATGTGAAGGTTATTTTATTTCTTGTTTCTTCTGTTGTGAAGTTTTTTAAATATTTAGTTTCTAATATATACCATATTGATGTAGCTATTTTTTGTATTGTATACATTACTAATACTATTGGTATAATTGATTGCTCTGAATACATACTTGTAATTGTTCCTATAATTATACATGCTCCTATGTACATTAAAGATATAAATGATAATGTTCTATTTTTGAATTTCTTTTCTATAGGTCTTTTTAAAGATAAAGAAATTCCTCCAATTAGTGTCATTATAGCAAATATCATTGAAAATTGTTCTTCTGGTATACCTATATTTGTTAACAATTCACTTTGATATGTATCAATAATACTTATTAAGCTGTATAATACTATTTGAAATAATACATATGCTTTCATTCTTTTTGATTTTAATATGAATTTGAAAGAAATTTTTAAGTCTTTTCCATATTCTTTTAGAGTATTTTTTAGTCCTTTTTCTTCTCTTTCTTCTCTTTTTACTTCATATATATCTTTAAATCCAAATGACAATATTGTTGATATTATTATAAATCCTAAACAAATTATCATTGGTAAATAATTATTTATTACAAATAAATATCCTGCTGTTGATGATGCTATACCATCTAAAATATAATACCAACTTCCTCCTCTTGCTTCTAATTTTGAATATAATCCATCTCCGCCTTTGGTTGATACAGAGTCATACAATAAATTAGGTTCTGCTATTGTTTTCATGTCATATCCTAATGCAAAGAATAAGTTAGCTAATATAATGCTAATTGCTCCTGGTAAAAATAGTAATATTAACATATACAATATTAGTAATATATTTCCTAATATTATGCTTTTCCTTTTTCCTAAAAAATCAGTTATTGCTACTGCTGGTATTTGTCCTAAAATTCTAAATAATAAATAAAATCCATTTATGATTAAGACTTCTGATGCTGTTACTTTTTTTGTAATTGTATAAAATAAAAATTCTATTGAATAAAAAAATAACAAATCCCATGAAAACATTTTATATATTGAATATAGCTTTGCATTATTTCTTCTTATTTTATTTATTTCTTTTTTACTTTTCATATGTTTTTCCTTATCTTAATACTATGTTGTCATTCTATCATATTCGCTTTTTTTTTACAATAATTTCTTCATTTCTCTTAAAACTTTTTTGTTCTCATCAGATATTCTATATGATTCAATAGCTTTTTGTATTGCTTTATTGTATGTCCAACTATCTAATTTTGATGTTTCCATATATTTTACTGTTTCGTTATAAAATTTTATTAGACATATAGAAATTGCCCAAGCAACTGCCATTTTTACATAATAGTTTTTGTTTTTTATATTTTCAAATATTTTGAAATCTTCTTGCAAGTACGTTTCTTCAATGTAGTAATCTAAAATCATTACAACTGCAAATCTTATTTCAAATTCTTTATCAGATTTTAAATATTTTTGAATAAAATCCCACATTTCTTTTTTGTATTTTTTTGTTATTTTTAATCCTGCGCAAAATACATCACATATCGCCCAGTTGTCTATTTTAGGTACATATTCCTCTATATATTTTAAGACTATGTTTATATCTTCTGTTTTGGCTTGTCCTATTAACATTCCTTGCAACATTATTTCTTCATAATATTCGTTATCTATTTCTTTTATTGTTTGTTTCCAGTCTTTTTCTTTAAATAGTTCTTTTGCATAGTTCCTTAGTATTGGTACTCTTACTCCTATTATGTTTTCAGTTCCTGGACATAATGAAGTATGAAAGTCTTGATATTTTTTGTCTGCTAGTTCATTTAGTTTTTTCTTTATTTCTTGTTTTTTGGTATCTTCCATATCTTATTTTCTCCTTTTTGTTATTATATATTAACAAACTTTTGTTTTTGTGTCAATATTTTTTATATTTAAGTTTCGGTTTTTTATATAAATACAAAATTGATTATAGAAGAAAGATATATATTTCAAAGTGAGTTTGACCTGATTATTTATTTTTTTATCTGTTTAGAATGTGTCTCTTAATTCTAATTCTAATATATCTTAAACGCCTTGGAAAACGGAACTTTTAAATATATATCTTTCTTCTAAATTATATATTATTAAAAAAACTGAAACTTAAATTTTTATATTTTTAGTTTAAAAGTTATAATATACTTTTAAAGCATAATAAATGAGACACTTTAGTCTGTCCAAAGTATCTCATTCATAACCGCTGCTAAATACTTCATACTATTAATACATTGTTCCAAAGTATTACCAGTAGCACCAACCTCCATAATATTGGCATATTTTCCTGTATGTTGATTATATCTAGAATCCGTAAGCATTATTGGTTTAAATAATCCGAGGATACATTTCTTCTGCTTTTTCCTGTAATTTAATTGCAAATTTCAAATTTTGATTCCAATTTGGATGCCACAATCCTCCATCATTTGTTCCGTATTACAAACATTATTTGCGCACAATAATCATCTCCAATTTTCACACTAGGTGCATAATCTTCTCTTGATCCTATTGCATCTCTATGTAAGTCTATTATTATATCTGAAGGTGTATTTTGTAAAATTCCTTCTACTGTTGCTAGTGAACGTGTATATGAGCCATTATATGCTGGATAATCATGGTATGAAGTATTATGTATTGTATTTATATTATATTGTTTTAAATAATTCTCTAATTCTGTTCCAACTCTTGTAACACTATAGTTCAAATCTGTTGTTCTATAATTTCCTGTTGGTGTATATGAGTATTTTTCGCTTGATGTATAACTTTCACAACTATGAGTATGAAATATCAATACATTTTTATTTTCTATTGTTATATCTGGTTTTAGCATATCTTCTGTTAATGTATATGATGTTCCATTTTTTATTTTTACACTTCCGTATTGTACATTAAAATTTTCTGCTATTGGATTGGGTGTTACTATTTCTGTTTGAACTTCTCCTGTTTTTGCAAGTTCGATTTCATTTTCATCATTTTTTTCTTCATCATTATTATTTTCATTTTCTGCTATTTTTTCTTGTTCTTCTTCTTCAACTTCTTCCATTCCTTTTATTGAACTTATCTCTGTTTTTAAAAATTCTTCTAAATAATTTTTTTCTTTTTTATTTTCTTGTATTTGTTCATTCTTCTCATCTATTATTGAAATTGCTGGTATTGTTTCATCTATACAACTCAAAAAAGCTCCAAATGAAATTTTTTCTTTATTTTTTTCTTCTTTTTCTTTATCATTATCTTTTAATGATGAAAAAACTTTTGATATTGTTATTATTAAAATAGTAGCTATTATAATCATTATGATGTATCTTATTATGTCTTTCATTCTTAATACTGTTACATTAAACATATATTTTCTCCTTGTCCTAGGTTACTATATATATTTATATTCTTTAGATACAAAAATATTACTACTAAGAAAATAATATTTTTTCCTAGTAGTAATATTAGACTATTAAAATTCATAACTTTA
The DNA here is from genome assembly GCA_948468685.1 of uncultured Clostridium sp. Classification (GTDB taxonomy): domain Bacteria; phylum Bacillota; class Clostridia; order TANB77; family CAG-508; genus CAG-269. Next base: position 6,814 of record CAOKJC010000015.1, read on the forward strand.
TTCTATATTTTTAAATATATTTTACATTTTTAAAATTCTAGTACTTATTGTTGTATGTTATAATGTGAATACATCCATGACATATAATCAAATGGTGTCAAAGTTTCAGGTAATCCATAATCAATACCATAAGTCTCAACTTTTATTGATGTAACTACTGGTGGATTTACTGGAGTACTAACTTCTACATTCGCACCTTCTTCTGTTCCTTCTGGAACAGTAACTTCTACTTCTTCCAATTTGTGAACAACATCTAATCCTTCAATTACTTTTCCAAATGGTGTATAATATCCATTTAAATAAGAATTTTCTTTTGTCATTATAAAAAATTGTGAACATCCTGAGTTATATGATTCAGAAGTCAAACTTGGAGCATATGCTGTATAATCAGCTCTAGCCATTGCAAGTATTCCTTCTTCAAATTTTAAAGTATTTGTTACACCATTTGCTAAAAATTCACCTTTAATTGTATATGAATTTGTTTCCTCTGTTCCTTTCAAGTCACCTAAAGTTGCACCTGTTGTTCCATCACCATTTTTTGAACCTGTTTGTATCATAAAATCTTTTACTATTCTATGGAATTTTGTTCCATCATAAAATCCATTGTTAGCTAATGCTATGAAATTTGAAACTGTTTCTGGTGCTATATCTGGATATAATTCCATTTTTATTGTTCCAAAATTTTCTACTTCCATTGTTACTATTGGATTTTGTGCTTTAAATGTAGCTTTTTTTAAGTATCCATATGCTACTACTCCTATTAATACTACTATAGCTATTAATGCTACTATCCAAATTAAATTTTTTACGTTTTTCATCACTTTTCTTCCCTTCTAATAATTAATAATATAAATTTTATTCAAACATAAATTGTTCCTGCATTCTTCTTAATGACTGTTTTATTGTTCTTGCTCTTACTTCACCAATTCCATCAACATCATCTAAACTATCTATATCTGCTGTTAATATATGTTGAAATGATTTAAATGACAATATTAAATTCTCTACTATATTATTTGGCATTCTTGGTATTTTATTTAAAATTCTATACCCTCGTGTATATACACCAACCTCGTCATAATTATCAAATGTTTCATATCCTAAAAGTTTTGCTATTGTATTTTCTTTTGTTATCTCTTCATAATCAATTTCTGTCAATCCCTCCATTATATTTTCAGGAATTCTTCTTTTTTTAGAATTAGACATATAATCTTTTATAATTAGATTTTCCTCTTTTTCAAGACCACCCATCAATTCCTCTAATTGCATATTTACTAATCTACCATCTTCACCAAGCTCATATATCTGTCTTCTGATTTCATCTGCAATTTTTCGAACCATCTCTGCTCTTTGTATTACATCAATTACATTCTTTAATGTAACAATATCATTAAATTCATACTCATTTAATATACTTAATTTATCATTGAAAACCTTTTTATACCTCTCTAATGTTTGTATACCTTGATTAGCTTTATTTAACACTGCATTTGTATCTTCTAATATATATCTATAATTTCCTTTAAACAATGTTATTATATTTCTTCTCTGTGATATACTTATTACTAATTCGCCTGTTTGTTTTGCTGTTCTTTCAGCCGTCCTATGCCTAGTTCCAGTTTCCATTGTCTCTATTTCCCTTGATGGTATTAATTGTGCATTTGCAAACAATATTCTTTTCAAATCTCCACTTAAAACAATTGCACCATCCATCTTTGCAAGTTCATATAATCTTGACGAAGTATATTCTTCATTTATATAAAATCCACCATCAACTACTTCTTTTATCACATCATTATTATCTGTTATAAGTAGTAATGCACCTGTTTTTGCTCTTAATATATTTTCTAGTCCATCTCTTATAGATGTTCCTGGTGCTATTAACTTTAATAGTTCTGTCAACTCTATTCCTCCTTTCGGAAAGCATGTCCCATTGGGGACGTTTCTTTTTGGGACACTTTGTCCCATCTGGGACACATCTTGTTGACTATCTTAGTCCCAATTTATTCATTGCTTCATTTACATCTTTGACCCCTATTATATCTAATTTAAACTTTTCTTTCAAGCCCTTTTTATTACTTTCTGGAATTATACATTTTTTAAACCCTAATTTTTCAGCTTCTTTTAGTCTTTTTTCAATTAAATTAATTCTTCTCACTTCACCAGTAAGCCCAACTTCACCCATTATAACAACACCTTTATCTATTGGAGCATTCTTATAACTTGATGCTGTTACCATTAAAATGCCTAAATCTATTGAAGGTTCACTTATTTTAAGTCCTCCAACTACATTTAAATAAACATCTTGATTTCCTAAATTCATACCAGCTCTTTTTTCCATCACAGCAATTAATAAAGCTACTCTATTAAAATCAATTCCATTTGCAGTTCTTTTAGGATACCCAAAAACACTTTGACTCGTCAATGCCTGCAATTCTACTAAAATAGACCTTGTCCCTTCCATGCAAGAAACTATACAAGAACCTGCTGGATTATCTTCTCTTTCTGAAATTAGTACATCTGAAGGATTAGAAATTTCACACATTCCTTCTCCTCTCATTTCAAACATTCCAATTTCATTTGTAGAACCAAATCTGTTTTTTACACCTCTTAAAATTCTATATGAAAAATATCTTTCTCCTTCTAAGTAAAGCACTGTATCTACCATATGTTCTAGCACTCTAGGTCCAGCAATATTTCCATCTTTTGTAACATGTCCAATTATAATTGTTGTAATATTTCTAGACTTGCACACTCTCATAATCTGAGAAGTAATCTCTCTTACTTGGCTCACACTTCCAGCTGCTGCTGAAATTTCCTCTGAATACATAGTTTGAATAGAATCAATTATTACCAACTTAGGATTTATATTCATAATATTTTGATTTACAATATCAATATCTGTCTCGCCTAAAAACAATATATCCTCATTATTAATTCCGTAACCTATCAGCCCTCAATTTTATTTGCTCTGCTGACTCTTCTCCTGAAACATATAAAACTTGTCCATTACCTTTAACTTTATCACATATCTGTAAAATTAAAGTAGACTTACCAATACCAGGCTCTCCACCAAGCAAAATGAGAGAACCTTTAACTAATCCTCCACCTAATACTCTATCTAATTCTTCAAAACCAGTTAAAGTTCTTATAGTTTCTTTAGCTTCATATGAATTCAATTTTTGTGGAACATTATTTGCATTTTTTTCTGCTTTTAAACTACTGTTTTTACTTTCAACAATTTTTTGTTCAAAAAAGCTGTTCCAACTATTACAAGCTGGACACTTTCCAAGCCATTTTGTTGCTTCATATCCACATTCATTACATACAAAAACTGTTTTATTCTTTGCCATTTTTTACCTCCTGTCCCATTGGGGACGTTTCTTTTTGGGACATTTTGTCCCATTGGGGACGGTTCTCGTCTGTTGTTTACAGAATTTATTTCATAAATTCTGCATAAGATATTTGTAACTCGCTTTGCTCGAACGACTATCTTAATTTATGTCCCATCTGGGACACATCTCATCACTTTACAATCTTTCTATAATTTTCCTACTAATTCCAATAACTCTTGCTAACTGTCTTATTGAAATATTTTTTAAATTTTTTATTTTAAATAATTTTTCATTTCTAATATCTTTATTAAACTTTGTAATTTCATGTACACTATTAATTTGTAATATCTCACATATATATTTTCCCACTTCTTCATCTGTCATTTTCTCATACATTTCATACTCTATCATATCATTTATTTCTTTTTGTTTATTTTCTTCAATATTTACATTATGAAATTTCACAAATTCTTCTTTTGCTTCTTCTATATTTTCTGAAAAAATTGATAATATAAGTCTTGTATCTACAAACTTATTAAACTTAAGATATTTATTATAACTACTCCATTTATATTTTTCTGTTTTTGCAATTCCAACTTTTAATGGATTTTGATGAATATATCTACACAAATTTTTTAGGTACTCTCTATCTTCCACTCTTTTACTAAAAAATCTATTTTGAAATAAATTTCCTGTTCTTTGATATTTTCGATTGAAATATCCTGCATAACTAATTTCTATACTTTGCATTATTTTAGAAATGTCTTCATTCTTATCATAAATCACTAAATGAACATGATTATCCATCAAACAATAAACATATACTTCATAATTATATTTTTCTTTTGTATTTTTAATAATTTCAATAAATTTAACTTTATCTTTTTCTGATAAAAATATATCTTGCTTATCAATTCCCCTTATTATAGTATGATAAACTTTTAATTCACTGTAATCTCTTGCTATTCTGGGCAATCTAACACTCTCCTTTATTTAATTTATAGTCTTACTTTCTATTTCCCCCATAATAGCTATTAAGCAAAAAAAAGTATAACACATTTTTTCTATATGTGCTATACTTTTTTATATTTTCACTAAAAATTCACATTTTTTCAAGATATGTCCCAGATGGGACAAAATGTCCCAAAAAGAAACGTCCCCAATGGGACATTATTTCTTTTTACCAAAAGTAACTTCTTGGAATAAGAAATCATGTACTTTTTCCCAAGTAATTTCTTGATGTAAAAATTCATTTATTTCATCTTCAATTTTTTGTTGTTTTGGTGTTAATACTACTTTTATTTCTTTGTTCCAATCTATATCTTGTAACCAAAAAGCTTTAAATTTATCCCAAAATCCAGTTTTTACAGGTAATTCTTCATTTCTAATTGTTCCTGCATTTTCTGTTATTCCACTCTCAAATGGAACTGCTCCAAATACACCTGATTTTCCTTCTTCATTTATTCCTGACATTTGTGCTCCTCCTTTGTAATTTATTTATTACTTATTTATTTTATACTATAAATAATTCCAAATTTCAATATTTTTCCTTGTTTTTCTATGTTAAGTTTTCATTACATAAATATTACATTTTTATTACATATAAAAATCTGCTATTACATATTCCTCTTTTACTTCTTTACACAAAACTTTATCTATTATGTTTTCTATATTTCTATCAGTTTCACAATGTATCATAATATAATTTTGAGTATGTCCTTTATATATTCCATCTTTTTTTTCTTCAAATAAAACTTCTACTTCTTTCCCAATATATTGTTCATTATATTCTACTTCATTTCTATTTGATAATTCTATTAATTTTCTGCTTCTTTCTTCTTTTATATTCCCAGGTATTTGATTTTCCATAACTGCTGCTTTTGTTCCTTTTCTTGGTGAATACTTGAACACATGCATTTTATAAAATTTTATTTCTTTAAGAAATTCATATGTTTTATTAAATTCTTCTTCTGTTTCTCCTGGAAATCCTACTATTATATCTGTTGTTAAATTTACATCTTCATATGCATTTCTTAATATTTCTACGATAGTCTCAAATTGTTCTGTTGTATATCTTCTATTCATCCTTTTCAATGTTTCATCACATCCACTTTGCAATGACAAATGAAAATGATGACATATTTTTTCTAATTTTTTTAATCTTTCTATAAATTCTTCTGTTATCAATAATGGTTCTATTGAACCTAGTCTGATTCTTTGTATTCCTTCTATTTTATTTATTTCTTCTAATAAGTCTATTAATTTGTATTCTTCTTTAAAGTCTTTTCCATATGATGCTATATGTATTCCTGTTATTACTATTTCTTTTATTCCTCTTTTAGCTATTTCTGTTATTTCTAATATTATACTGCGTGGTTTTCTACTTCTTACTCTTCCTCTTGCATATGGAATTATGCAATATGAACAAAATCTATCACATCCATCTTGTATTTTTATTACAGCTCTTGTTTTCTCTGAAAATGTTATTTCTCCAAATTCTGAAAATTCTCTTGATTGCATTACATCCTCAGTTTCTATTCTCTTCTTATTTTCTTCTAAATATTCTTCTACATATTTTACTATTTCTACTTTTTCGTTATTTCCTAAAACTAAATCTATTTCTTCAATTTTTGAAAGTTCTTCTTTTGCTACTTGAGCATAGCATCCAACTGCAACTACAATAGTCTCTGTATTCTTTTCTTTCATCTTTCTTAGCATTTGTCTTGATTTTCTATCTGACATATTTGTAACTGTACATGTATTTATTATACATATATCTGGATTTACTTCTTCATTATTTTCTTCTATTACTTTATATCCTTTTTCTATAAATTTTTGTGTCATTGCATTTGTTTCATATTGATTTACTTTGCATCCTAGTGTTATAAATTTTACTACTTTTTTCATTACTTTTTCCCTTTCGATAATTATATATTAACTACAATTAATTATATCCACAATTAAAACAGCTTTATAACTATAACTTATAACAGATTTAAAAATAGAATTACATTCTTTTGCAATTCTATTTCTGTTATACTTTCTATTAAATTCTATTTTGATTTTCCGTCTAATGTATCCAAATTATCTAATGCTTTTCCTGTTCCTAGAGCAACACATGATACAGAATCTTGTGCTATCATTACATTTATTCCTGTTTTTTCTTGCAATAATTTGTCTAAACCATCTACTAAGCATCCTCCACCTGTCATATAAATACCTTTATCACTTATATCTGCTGCTAATTCTGGTGGTGTTTTTTCCAATACACTATGGACTGCATCTACTATCATCATAGCTGGTTCTATTAATGCTTCTAGCATTTCACTTGAATGTATTGTTACTGTTTTTGGTAATCCTGTTCCTAAATCTCTCCCTCTTATATCCATTTCTGCATCTTGTATTTTTGGATATACACATCCTATATTAACTTTTAAATCTTCTGCTGTTCTTTCTCCTATTGCTATATTATGTTTTCTTTTAATATATTTTACAATGTATTCATCAAATTTATCTCCAGCAACTTTTAATGATGTACTTACAACTGAACCTCCTAAAGATATTACTGCTACATCAGTTGTTCCTCCACCAATATCTACAACCATATTTCCACATGGTTTTGCTATATCAATTCCAGCTCCAATTGCTGCTGCTATTGGTTCTTCAATTAAAAATACTTTTCTTGCTCCAGCTTGCATTGCTGCATCTATTACTGCTTTTTTCTCTACTTCTGTTACTTGTGAAGGTATACATATCATTATTCTTGGTGCAAATATAGATTTTCCACATACTTTTTCTATAAAGTGTTTTAACATTTTTTCAGTAACTGTATAATCTGAAATAACTCCATCTTTTAATGGTCTTGTTGCTACTATATTTCCTGGTGTTCTTCCAAGCATTCTTCTAGCTTCTCCACCAACTGCTAATACATCTCCTGTATTTCTATCTACTGCTACTACTGAAGGTTCCCTTAATACTACACCTTTTCCTTTTATATATACAATAACAGTAGCTGTTCCTAAATCTATTCCTACATCTTGTCCAAATCCAAATTTTAACATGCCACTTCTTCCCTTCTAAATCTATTTTACTCTTTTCTTTAATTTCACTTTTGTTACATTTTCGTTACAATTATATTACAATGTTTTAAATTTATCAATATATTTCATTGAATTTTTTATATTTTTATATTATAATATTTACTAGTTAATCTTGTTTTAAACATTTCATAATAATTTTTATACAAGATTACTATATTTTAATAATTATACAGGTGAATTTATATGAAAAACTTTATTTTTAAATCATATTCTGAAAATGATACTAAACAATTTGCAAAAAACTTTGCTTCTAAATTAAATAATGGAGATGTTCTAATTCTTTCTGGTGACTTAGGTTCTGGTAAGACAAAGTTCACAGAAGGCCTTTTGTCTTACTTCAATTTAGAAGATGAGATTTCAAGTCCTACATTTACAATTGTTAATGAATATAACAAAAATGATACAAACATTTATCATTTTGATGTATATAGATTAGAAGATTCATCAGAATTTTATGCAATTGGTGGTGAAGAATATTTTGAAAATGGCATTTGTATTATTGAATGGGGTGAATTAATCGAAGATACCCTACCTAAAAATTATATAAAAATTGACTTTTCTAGAAACTATGAAGATGAAAATTCTAGAATTTTAGCCATTCAATCTATTGGAAATAAATATGATGAATTAATTGCTTCATTATATTATTAAATTGCCATACTTGAAATGTTATTTATTATTTTTTAATGAAAGAAGGAAAATTATTTTGAAAATTTTATGTATTGATACTTCAAGTAACTTATGTAGTGTAGCCATTTTAGAAGACACTACTTTAATAAAAAAATTAGAACTAAATAATGGTCTAACTCATTCTGAAACATTAATGCCATTAATACAACAACTTTTTAAAGAATCTAAACTATCTTTAAAAGATATTGATTTACTTGTCTCTGATATCGGACCTGGTTCTTTTACTGGAATTCGTATCGGTGTTTCAACATGTAAAGCATTTTCTGATATTCTAAATATACCTTGCATTGGAATAAATAGTTTAGATATTTTAGCTCATAATATTAAATCTGATGGAATCATTTGTAGTACAATTGATTGTAAAAATGATAATTGTTACTTTGCATTATATAAATTAGAAAATGGAAACTACACAATTTTAGAAGAGCCTTGTGCAAAAACTATTCAAGAAGTTTTAGATTTACTAAATTCTAAATATTCAAATGAAAATATTGTATTTGTAGGAGATGGAATTGCTTCTAAATCCACAGATTGCTACTTAAATGTTGAAAATTTGGGTATTGCAGGTTTTAAAAAATTTATATCTAATAATAATGTTGGTGAAGAAATTTTACCTTTATATTTGAAAAAGCCTCAGGCTCAGAAACAGTTGGAAGAAAAAGAATTATTAAAACAAATTTAAATTTATGTTACAGTTTTGTAAAATGTTAAACTGTAACAAATTTTTATTGATTGGAGATATGTTATGAATATGAAAATTTGTCAAATGACTTTAACTGATTTAAATGATATTAAAGATATTTTAATTTCTGACTTTGATGATTTTTGGACTTTTAATACTTTAGAGGAAGAATTAAATTGTAATAATTCTTTCTTTTTAGTTGCCAAAAACGATAATAATGAAATTGTTGGATTTGCTGGTTTTAAAGTAATTATAGATGAAGCTGATGTTATGAATATCGTTGTAAAAAAAAGCTATAGAAATAAAGGCGTTCGGCTCTTTTCTTTTAGAAAATTTAATTTCATTTGCTAAAGAACATAATTCAAAAACTATTACTTTAGAAGTTAATGAAACTAATTTGTCTGCTATTAAGTTATATGATAAATTTAATTTTGAAAAAGTTGGAATCAGAAAAAAATATTATGATGGAAAAAATGATGCTATTATAATGAATTTTACATAATGAAATGAAAGCACTCAAATGAGTGCTTTTTCCATATTACAAAATTCTTTAATTTTCTATACTCTTATTAAATTATATACCAAAAGGAACCATCTCCTTTTGAAATTACACATATTTTTCAACTTTAACAACAGTTCTACCACTTCTCGTAGTACCAGAAAACTCCTTCACAATAAATCTTCCCTTACCTCTAATTGTAATAACATCATTCAACTTAACTTGTTTAGAAGCTTTAGTTTCATTTTGACCATTAATAAAAACTCTTTCACTATCAATTATTTGCACAGCCTTGCTTCTAGAAGTTTTAGCTAAATCTGAAACGAAATTATCAAGTCTTAAAGAAGGAACTATTATACTTAATTCTTCAACCTTTATTTCTTGTTCTCTTAAATCATCTAATTCTACTAATTCAATTTTTGAATTTTCGAATCTAGTAAGAGTCCCTAATTCCTGTTTTAAAGTTTCTGCTGTTTCATCTTTTACTAAAATATCAGCTCCATCATCTGAAACTAAAATATCTCCTACCTTTTCTCTTTTCATTCCAAGCTTAACTATTCCACCTAAATAATTTCTATGAGCATAATTTCCTTTTTCCTCATCATTTAAAGTAATTCTTATAACTTTAATAATTTTTGAAAAATTTTTCTCTACCATATTCATATTATATTTATCTGGATATATTATAAGTAATTTTCTTTCTGCATTTTCAAAACCACCATATAATATACAATTTTCAAATTCTATCTTCTTTAAAAAAGTTTTTACTAATGCAACTTGATACATATCAAAAAAATCTGTATATTCTAGCTTTTCTCTTTGTTTAGAAAATTCTATTTTGTCCAAAATTTGTGCTAATAAAATTTTATCTTCTTGCTTTTTGTATTCACTCAAAATTTTTTGCTTATCCATTTTTCTCCCCTTCACTACACTTCACTTAGTTTATTGTTATCTGTTCTTCAGACTTTTTACAAGATGTGTCCCCAATGGGACAAAATGTCCCAAAAAGAAACGTCCCCAATGGAACATAAATCTCCTCAAGCTCATCAACTGTTCCATGTCTAATAAATTCGTCTGGCAATGCTAATTCTTGAATATCTATATCTTTCAACTTTTCATCTATTATTAATTCTTTTATAGCAGTTCCTAATCCATTTATTTTAGTCCCATCTTCTATTGTTATAACCTTTTTTGTTTTTTCAATTGATTTTTTTATTGTTTCAACATCTAATGGTTTTAAAAATCTTGCATTAATAACTTCTGCCTCTAAGCCTTCTTTTTTATACTCTTCTGCCATTTTGATTGCCTTTGCTACTTTATTTCCAATCGCAATTATACTTATATCTTTTCCTTCTTTTAAAATCTCAGCTTTACCCAATTCTATTTTATCTTGTTTATCAAATTTTATACTTATATCTTCTCCACCTCTTGGGTATCTAATTACTACTGGCTTATTTAATGTTATTGCAAATTCCATCATTTCTTCAAGTTCTTTAAAATCTTTTGGTGCCATTATTGTTAAATTTGGAACTAGTCTGAAGAATGCCATATCTAACAACCCTTGATGAGTTTCTCCATCTTGTCCAACTAATCCTGCTCTGTCTACACACATTATCACTGGTAAATTTTGAATCGCTATGTCATGTATTACTTGGTCATATGCTCTTTGATAAAATGATGAGTATATTGGTACAAATGGTATCATTCCTTCTTTTGCCATTCCTGCTGCCATTGTTAATGCATGTTGTTCTGCTATTCCTATATCAAAAAATCTTTTTGGAAATTCTTTTGAAAATTTACTAAGTCCTGTTCCATCTTTCATTGATGCTGTTACTGCTACTATTTTTTCATTTTTCTTTGCTAGTTCTACTAATTTTTCTCCAAATATTTTTGAATAATCACTTTTCTTTTCTTTTTTTGTTTTTCCTGTTTCTATATCAAATGCTGATGTTGCATGAAATCTATCTGGATTTTCTTCTGCTATTTTATATCCTTTTCCTTTTTTAGTTAAAACATGTACTAAAACAGGTCCTTCGACTTTCTTACTTAAGTTTAATATATTTTCCAATTGTTCAATGTTATGCCCATCCACTGGTCCAAGATATGTAAATCCAATATCTTCAAAAAACATCTTTGGTATTACCAATTGTTTTATACTTCTTTTTACTCTTTGTATTATTTTAACTGTTGGTTTTCCTATAACTGGTACTCTATTTAATATTTTCTTAGCTGATATGTTTGATTTTTTGTATAACTTTTTGGTTCTTAATTTACTTAAAAATAGATTTAGTCCTCCAATATTCTTTGATATACTCATTTCATTGTCATTTAATATAACTATCATTTTAGTTTTACTATATCCCGCATCATTTAAAGCTTCTAACGCCATTCCTCCAGTTAAAGCTCCATCTCCTATTACTGCAATTACTTGATTATTTTCTTTTTTTAAATCTCTTGCTCTTGCCATTCCTAATGCTGCTGATATAGATGTACTACTATGACCTGTATCAAAGCTATCATATTCAGATTCGTTTATTTTTGGAAATCCTGACAATCCATTTAACTTTCTTAATGTTTTAAATTCTTCTCTTCTTCCTGTAATTATTTTATGTACATATGATTGATGTCCAACATCCCATATTATTTTATCTTGTGGCATATCAAATACACTATGTAATGCAAGTGTAAGTTCTACCACTCCTAAATTTGATGCTAAATGTCCTCCGTTTTCTGATACTACTTTTAATATATATTCTCTTATCTCTTGTGCTAGTTTGTTTTTTTCTTCTATATTTAATTTTTTTAGGTCCTCTGGTGAATTGATTTTTTCTAACACTCTTATTCCTCCAACTACTAACTTTTTATTTATTTAATATAATATCACATTTTTGCATATATTTTCAACCTGTTCCTTACATTTTCGTAAGATTTCTCTATTATCATCTACAAATTAATCTTATAAATGACAAAGAAACATATTCAAAAAAGCTGACTAATAATATTAAAATTATTAAATCAGCTTTTTCGACAATTTTCTACTATTTTTGTGAGACACTTTTAACCTGTCCCAATTGTCTCATTATTCTAAAGTCTATCTATTTAAATACTTTTTTTATTTTTTCATTTAATTTTTCTACAAATCATTGTATTTTATTCAATTTTATTATAAAATAAAAATGTAGTTCATATTAAATAATAATTGAATAAAAATAAATAAAACTACAAAAAAAAATAATAAGGAGTATGAAGAAAAAAATGAAAATGAAAATGAAAAAAACAAATATTTTATTAACTTTATTTTTACTAATTACTTTTATAACAACAATATCAAATGCATCCTATAATGATGTTACAATGTCAGTTGTTGAAGAACCAATAACAACAATAAAATTTGGAAACAATTCATATATTGAAAGAAGTGTTATTTCAAAAGACTTAGAAAATAAAGAAATTACTATCCAACTAAAAGTTACTAATAATGATGGAATGACAAAACCAACTGGTGAAATAATGTTAGTTATTGATAATTCTAACAGTATGCTTGATCCAATATCTGAAGATGGTACATTAAAAAGAAGAGACTTAGTTATTGATTCTGCAAAAGCTTTAATAACAAATCTTTTAGAAGATAACACCAAACTTAAAATTGGAATTGTAAGTTTCTCAACAAAGAGTGTTTCTGACGAAGGCTCAATTGCAGATGCAAGAATAGTATCTGAATTAACTACAGATAGTGATCATTTAATAGAGTCTGTTTCTACAATTGAATATGATGGTCCAAGAACAAACTTAGATGCTGGTATAACTTTAGCAAAACAATATTTTAGTGATGAAACTGACAAAACTCACCAATATGTTATCGTTCTATCTGATGGAGTTCCAAATGTAGCTATTGATTTTGATAATTACTATTATTCTGATGACGTAATTACTAAAACAAAATCTAGTTTACAATCATTATCAAATATTTCAGATAACGTTATTGTAATGCTTACATATATTCCTGATGGTGAATCTTCTCCTACATATGTTCCTGAATATACTGGAACAAAAAGAACTTACAATGAAATTATAGAAGAAATATTTGGAACAATAGAAAATCCCACAATTGGTAAATTCTATTATATACCTGATGACCAAATTGAGAATACTATAAAAACTAATATCTATAATGATTTAGTGCCAAAATCAAAAACTTTCAAAGATATTAAAGTAGTAGATTATTTTTCAAAAGAAATAGTTGATAATTTTGAATTTTCTTATGTACAAGACCCTAATTTTGGAGAAATATCTTCTGAAATTGATAAAACAACAAATTCTATTACATGGAATATTCCAGAATTAAAAGCTGATGAAACTGCAATTGTCCAATATAAATTAAAATTAAAAACAGATTATAATGAAGATATTCTTGATCAAGTTTTAGATACTAACCCAAAACTTGATTTAACTTATACAGATGATTCAAATGTACCTAATACAAAAACATCTGATGTAACTCCAAAAGTAAAACTTACTGAACCAAAAAAAGAAGAATTACCTAAAGAATTCCCAAAGGCTGGTAAATCATTATTCTTTACATTTATTGGCTTAGTTTCAATTGTTTCAATCATTTTAGGTTTTAAATATTTTGTTATTAATAATAAATTAAAATAGAATGTGTGACAAAAGAGGGCATCTCTTTTGTCACATTCTTTATGTAAATTAATTACAATTTTTTCAATTTCTAGTAGTAATTTTAGGACTTAATTGTCCGCTTTCTAGTATATAACCATATTGTTTCATATCTTTTCCTATTAAAGAATTATATAATTCTAAAAGTGTCCTTTGAAAATACTCACTATGTAAGCAAAAAGATATACATCCTATCATTGGTAAATAATTATTTAAGTTAAACATTAGACTTGCAACAAATGAAATAATCATTGTTACTGCTGCATAAATAGTATTATATCTCAAAAATTTTGTCTAGATGTTTTTAGAATTTTCATTAGTTTGAATTAACATATAAAAAACAAAATATATCAATCTAAAAATAGATGATATATTTTGCTTTTTCACTTCTACCTTCTTACATTATTTTTCAATTTTAACAAGCCAATCAATTTCTTCGAATTCTAATTCGCGATTAATAAGTACTATTGGTTTTTTATAACCTCCTTTATATTCGGTAATAGGAACAATAGTAGCTCCTCGCGCAGCATATGCGATATCAATTTCATCATCTGTAAGCCTATCACGTGGAGCAATGTCTTTAAAAAGTTGCTGACGCGTTTCTTCAAACTTAGAATCATCTGCTACATAAACTTGATTAGCATATTTAAGTTTGATAGCAACAATGTAATTTGACTCAAAGCAAGAATACATAGCACTCATTACTCCATATACAAACTTCGTATCCTGAGTAGCATTCTCTATCTGATTAACATCACACCAGATAAATCCTTCATACGCTATCTTTGGAAACCTATCTTCACACTGAACACCTAATCCTACTAATCGATGTCCATTGCCAATATAGGCATGTCGTTCCCTAGGAAGCAATTTACTTGGGTCTTCTTTACCTTTTATTATCCTTTCAGCATCACGCCAGTCACATATACTAAAAACTGTTTCCCAAGGACCTTTATAAGGAATAAGTTCTTCAATTGTTGTAGGTGGCTGAATTGTATCTGCCTCTGGAAAACTAAGAATATATTCAAGAACAAATTCTTTTAGCCACGCTGTAAACTCATCGAACTTTTTCTCAAGCTTGATTCGAACTGGCTCACCACCTTCAGGTGAATACTCACGTCCAATATCGTTATCAGCAATTAACTCTTCAGCCCTTTGCCTTTGTCTTTTTATATCCCCCTTGTATTTCAAGTATCTTCATGGCTTTTTATCCAGTTTAGAATGTACCTTAATGGAATTCATAAACCACTCTTTATCAGCTTCCCAATTTTTACCTACATACAGATAATAAGTTGGTCCTGATTCGTCTTCATAAACCTCCATAATTTGCTCTGGAATATAGACTTCATTAAGTGCTGCTACATCATTCCAACGATCATTAAGCTTCCCTTGTACACGACAAAAATACAACTTGAAATTATCGCCAGTAATATAGCGAACCATTTGGTATTTTTCTTCTCCTGAGCCATAAATATCAAATTCAATTGCTATTCCTGGTACTTTCCAATTCCGTTTTTCAATAGCTCTCACTATCTCTTCAGCAACCTCATCAAAAGGAAATTGCCTTGAGTGAGGATACAGAAATTTGGGTGTTGTTGTTAATACTGACATATTTTTTCCCTCCTAAAATCTTACGGAGGAATTGCACTCCCCCGTATCTTTTTATACTAGGTTGTGCAATAACCAATTATCTGCTACATTATATTACATTTACATAAAATTGTCAATTTTTTACTTCAAATTGTATGAGTTTTTTTCGCTGGGGAACTCCCTAGATTTCAACATTTTTAAGCTCTAAGTTATAATTTATTTGATTTCTCCTTGATTTAAACTACATTTAGTTTACTATAATTTTTATTAAAGTTCAACTTTAATAAGCCAAAATCACTATATTTTTTTGACTTCTTTTCTTTAGTTTATTAACATTAATTCGCTACATTTTTTGTCTCTTAATAAGTCTAGTACATGTTGCTTTGCTCGTCCTGTAAAATTATTTGCTATTTCATATCTTCCTGCATATACTATTT
>CAOKJC010000016.1 GCA_948468685.1 uncultured Clostridium sp.
TTAAGTAATTATATGAATATTTTGCTGTTTTAAATATAGTTTTGCCTTCTGTTATTCCTAACAAACTGAATATTTCTTTTCTATTTGCTTCGTTATCTTTGCAAAGTAAAACTACATTGTTCCCATTATTATCTACATACTTTCCGGCATAATAATCTGGATAATTTGTACTTTTAATGTCATTTGATTGTTCTTTTACATTTATATCTTTATCTTCTACTGTTAAATTTTTATTATTTTCAGTAAGTATTGACTGTAATAGTTCTAATAACTCATTTTCTGTTATGCCAGTTGTTTCAATATCAAAATATATACCTTTAAAATTGAATGTTACAATATACATATCTTTATATTGAGATATTATAAATTCTATATCTCCTATTTTTGAAACTTTATCTCCAATATCTATATAGTAATCTCTTAATGGCTTTTCTATTTCTGAAAAGGCAATTATTATATTATTCATACTATCTTTTCTATAATTAAATACATAATCGTGTAATACATCATACTCACTTTTATTTATATTACTTCTAGTATAAATGTTGTAACTACCTTCAATTTTATATTCTTCTGGTATCTTTACATTTTTTATAAATTCAAATTTCTCTGGTAATCTTTCTATTTCTATTGTTTCTACATCTGCATCTAAGCTGGTCGCTAACATTTCCTTTATTTTATTTATATTCAATTTAATTTCTAGTGATTCATTTTCATTTAGTTTATCACTTTGTAAATCTGCAATTCCATAAGGATTATCTTGTATTTGATTATCATTAAATGTATTTGTACCTACAATGATTCCAACACCTAAAATAAATACTGCTACACTCGAAGTTATTCCATAAATTATTTTTCTACTTTTTTTACTTTTCATACCAAACTCCTCTCTGATGTTTGATACAGCTATTTTTTCTTTTACATTCTTTCGTATTCTCTCTTTTAAATCATTATTTTCCATAGCCATAACCTCCATCTTCTAAATTTCTTTTTATGATTTTCCTAATTCTATGAAGTATGGTCTTAACATTGCTTGTGGATAAATTTAACAACTTTGCTATCTCTTTTATTGATTTTGATTCATAATAAAATAATATAAAAATTTCATATTCCTTTGGTTTTACTGATTTTAAGGTATCTAAAATTACTTTATTCTGCTCATTTTCTTCTATACTTTTTTCAATATTACAAGCGTCCACTAAATTTTCTTCATAATCTGATATAGAAAAATTTAATTTCGTATTTCTATATTTATTCCTTATCACATTTTTAGCTGTTCCTGCCAGATATGGTTTTATTTCTATTGTTTTTAATAAATTACTGCTATTTTTCCATATAGCCACAAATACATCTGATATTATTTCTTCTATATCTTCATCTGTTATAGATACACTTACTCCATTTTTTACTATTATATAAACATAGTTATAAAAATCATCTAGTATTCTATCTATATCCAGTTTTCCATTTATTAGATAATTATTTAAAATTTCATTTTTCAATTTAGACCTAAATCTCCTTTTTATTTTGTTAGCTAACTTTCATATACATAGTAACATTTTTTCAAAAAAGGTTACAACTTTTCTAAAAAAATTTAAAAATATAGAGATATTAGATTTTCTAATTCCCAATATCTCCGCGATAACCTACTAGTTATCGCTATCATTATAGCATTATTCTAAAAAACTGTATCTTAAAATAGTAAAAAAACTTATAACATTTAGTTACAAGTTTTTCATAATCAGCTATATTTCAATAATTTCATAATTTGTAGTTCCTATCCCTAATTCTTCAGCATGTTCAATTGTGCGAATTCCATGTCTAGACTCTACTCTTTCTATAAAATGTTCTCTTCCTTGGTCATTAGAATTATAATTGACTCCAAGAATTGTTCCATTCAATTTATTAACCAAGTCTTTAATTAGATTTGGATTTAAAAAATTATGACCTCCTGGCTCTCCTGTCGATATCTTAACAGCAACTTTCCCTGTTAATTCTTTTCCTATTGCTTCATAAATTTAAATTAAACTTTCTGGAGTTATCTCCTTCGTAAAATAAACTCTTGCTTTTTGCATCTTTAGCATCTCCTTCTTTTATTTATAATTATATTTTAAAAACTCTAATATAGAATAAGCTGCATTTCTACCATCTCTAGAAGCCCAAGCAACAGTACCAATGCTACCTACTAAATCTCCACCTGCAAAAATCTTTTTATTTGAAGTCTGTCCATTCTCATCTATTTTAATTTTCCCTCTATTATCTAAGTCTAGTCCTAATTTTTTCAAGATGCTTTCTTCTGCCTTTGAACCTACTGCCATCATTACATAATCCACATCTATATAATAATTACTTCCCTCTATATTAACAGGACTTAATCTATTTTCTCCATCTTTCTGAACTAGTTCTGTTTTTATACACTCAATTTTTTCTACTTTGTTCTCACCTATAATTCTTAAAATATTGTTTTGAAATAAGAACTCTATTCCTTCTTCTTTTGCTTCTTCTATTTCTTTTTTCTCTGCTGGCATTTCATTTTCACTTCTACGATATACAACAATTACTCTTTCTGCTCCCATTCTTTTTACTGTTCTAGAAACATCCATTGCAACATTTCCGCCGCCACTTACAACTATTGTTTTTCCATGATAATCTGGATGCATCTTATTTTCTAGTAATTCATTTCCTCCATAAACACCTTCCAATTCTTCTCCTTCAATTCTCATTTTACTAGAAATATTTGCTCCAATCCCTAGGAAAATAGCATCATATTCTTTTTCTATTTGCTCTATTTCAAAATCTTTTCCAAGTTCTTGATTCAGCTTAACTTCAACACCTAAATCAAGTATTTTATCAATTACATTTTTAAGCAAATTTTTATCTAAACGAAAATCTGGTATTCCATGTTCTAAAATTCCACCTAAATAATCATGTTTTTCATAAATTGTAACATCAACACCGTTTTTAGCCAAAAAGGCTGCACATGTAAGTCCTGCTGGTCCACCACCAATTACAGCAACTTTTTTGTTTATTTTTTCTATTTTTTTATCAGTTATCTTCCATCCATTTTCTACAGATAAATCACCTATAAATGATTCTAGTTCCCCTATTTCTACTGGGGTAAAAGCAATTCTTTTTACACAACTTCCTTGACATTGTTTTTGGTGTGGACATATTTTTCCACAAACAGCTGATAATACAGTAGTTTCAGTTAATAATTCATATGCTTCTTTATATTTTTCTTCTTTCATTAACTTAATAAATCCTGTTATATCATTATTAAGTGGGCAACCTACTCTACATGGCTTTTTTATACAACTTGCACAATAATTTGCTTTTTCTAAAATTTCTTGATTTTTATTAATATCATCGTTTTTTTCTGGATTTATTTTTTCTTCTATTGTTTGATTCATAAAAGTCTCTCCTACTTACTATTTTTATACATTTTCACAATATCTTTTAAACTCATTTTTGTACCATAATTTAATATTGCATTTTCATATATTTTGATTGTAACTCTTGCAATTATTAATATTGTTACAAGTAATATTGCAATAGAAACAATAACATCTGTAACACTTGCTAATCCCATCATAATTCTAAAAGGCATGCAAAATGGTGATGATATTGGGAACATTGACGCAAATAAATTTAATTTACTTGTTGGATTCATCATTGTAAAATATGATAAATAGAATCCAATTACTGCTAAAATAGCAACTGGTGTATTTGCTGATTGTATATCCTCTGGTTTACTAACTGTTGATCCTGTTAACGCATATAATAAAGCATATGCAAAATACCCTAATATGAAATATATAATAGTAACAACTCCTAAATATGGCGTAATATTAGACATATCTAATACTGCATTTAATAATTCTGGATCTAACAACGCTTTTGCACTTACTAAAGCTGTTCCAACTATTATAATCATTTGAAATAGTCCTACTATTCCAATTCCTATTGTTTTTCCTAATACTATTGTTCTTGGACTTGTAGATGTTACTAATGTTTCTATTATTTTTGATGTTTTCTCTGTTGTTATTGAGCTTGATACTTGATATGCACAGAAATATATTGCATAAAATAATACAATTGACATTAACATTATTGCAAATATATTTCCACTTGCCTCTTCTTCATCAGTTTGCTCTAAACTAAACTCAAAATTAGGTGTAATTGAACTTATTTGCTCTTCAGTTAATCCTAATTTACTTATTTGCATATTAGTATACATTGAACTAATATAATTTACTATGTTTTCTGGCACACTTTCCATCATTGTAGTACTTTCAACTACATATCTAATTTTAATATTATTCTCTTGTGGTTCAATAATTAATGCTGATTCTATTTCTTCATTTTCTATTTTTTCTTTAATCTCTTCAAATGTTGCATTTTGAACATCTATTTCATATCCAAAATCTGCTTGTTTTAATAATTCTAAACTTCCTTCGAAAATTCCTTCACTATCAACTATTAATAGTTTTCCTTGTGTTCCATCAGTTTCATTTCCACTAAAAGATTTTATAATATTAGGTACATTAAAACCTGCAACTATTAAAACTAAAATTATTAATGTTGATATTATAAATGATTTTCTTTTTATCATTTCTTTCATTGTAAATTTAATTACTGTAAATATATCTCTCATCTCTTATTTTCCTTTCTTTTATATAGTTTGGAAAAGAATAGCTATTATTTTTCAAACTAGCCTACCTTTTCAATAAAAATATCATTAAGAGTCGGCTTCATAATCTCAAAACTATTAACCAAAACACCATCAACAACAAGCTTATTTAAAAGCTCATGTGCTTGTTCTTCATTGTTAATCTTAATAATATAATTATTATCATTATTATTTTCAATTTCTAAACTCAACTCATTAATATAACCATCAATATTTTTATTAGTATTAATTTTAACTCTATTTGCTGGATATGTTTCCTTTATTTGTTTTAAATTTCCTTGTAATACAGTTTTTCCTTTATTTAAAATTAATATATCACTACAAAATTCTTCTATTGTAGCCATTTGATGTGCTGACATAATTACATATTTTCCATTTTTAACTAAATCAATTATAATATTTTTCAAAATTTCAGTATTTACTGGATCTAAACCACTAAATGGTTCATCTAATACTACTAATTCTGGATTATGTATTACTGCTGTCATAAATTGTATTTTTTGTTGATTTCCTTTTGAAAGTTTCTCAGCTGGTAATTGTAAATATTCTTCTACTTTTAATGTTTTTGCCCATTTGTTTATCTCTTTTTCCGCTTCTTGTTTATTCATTCCTTTTAGCTCTGCAAAATACATTAATTGATCAAATATTTTTGTTTTAGGATATACTCCTCTTTCTTCTGGCAAATATCCAAAATTTACACTTTTTCTATCTACTTTTTTACCATTCCATGTTATTTCTCCACTATCTTTTTTTATTATTCCTAATAACATTCTTATTGTTGTTGTTTTTCCTGCACCATTTGTTCCAAGTAGTCCATATACTCCTGGTTTTTCTAGTGTTAAGGAAATGTTGTATACAACTTTTTTTCCTGAATATGTTTTTGAGACATTTTTTAGTACAAAACTCATTTCAATTCCCCTTCTTTCTTGAAGATAAAGTTTGTTCTTATATCTTCTGTTTTTTCTTTTATACTATATCACAAATGTGTTTTTCTTACAATTGTTTTATGAAAACTTTCTATACATTTATACTAATTGGTCAATTTTAGACACAATAAAAAGTACACATTTTACTGTGTACCTTTTTGCATAATATTAGAATATTAAAATAATTTCACATAACTTTCATTTCTTTAGCTATTTTTTGGATTTCTTGTTCATTCATTCCTGACACTGTTGTTATAATATTCATTGACAATTTTTCTTTTAACATATTTCTAATTATATCAATTTTTCCTTCAAGTTTCCCTTCAAGTTTTCCAGCTTCTCTTGCTTCTTTCTTTTCTCTTCTTATTTCTCTTTGTAACATTTCAGCACACTGTAACATATTATCATCTTCCTCCTTATCAAATTTACTTAATATTTCTTCTGTATCTAATTCTTTAAACCCAGTCTCTAATATTGCTTTTGTCGCTATTTTACATATTCTTCTTTCATCTTTTGTATAACATTTTTTATTTAATTCATTTGATATTTTCTCTACATTTTCTATAAATTGTTCTCTTGTTTTTGATTTTTCAAGTACTATTAATTTACTTATTATATTTTCTTCTTTTAACAATTCTTTGTTGTCTAATTTATTTATATCAAAAATACTATATCTTGCTAATTCAATTCCTTCAAAATTTTTAAATTCCGATTGTATATTTTTAAAATTTAATTCTGCATTCCATTCCTGAGCTCCTGTATATAATACTATTGGTATTACAACTGGATATCTATAATTCTTATTTTTATATTTTTCTTTTGTTTCTATTAATACACTATCTATTATTGATATCTCATATTTCAATATCCTGTATGCCATAGAATAGTCTATCTTACTTTGATGTTCAATTAGAAAGAATATATCTTTGTCTTTAATTTTATATACTATATCTGCTTCTGAATTTTTTAATTTATCTGTTATATAGCTACTATTATATTTTTCTATATCTTCTTCTTTTATTTGATTTTCTAATTTTAGAAAACTATTTATTACTCTAATTGCATCTTTTTTATTTTCTAATGACTTTCTAAATATCTTATCATGTGAATTGTTTATATATTGATATTCTTCTTGGTCATTTAATTGTATATCTTGTATATCCTTTGTTTCATATTTCTTTTTATATAGCATATATTCTTTAATTGTAAATATTTCTATATTACTTCTTATTATATTACTACATTTATCATTTGTCAATATTTCTTTAATAGTTAATTTAATATTTCATCACTTCTTTCTTTTATATTTTTTACTTTGTTTTTGGAATTTTAATTTTGAGAATTTTTGAACTAAATTTTGAATTAAATATATTCTATAATACTACAAAAAGTCGAACTCTGCAATCTTTTTTCATCGCAAAATTCGACATATATCAACCTCTAAGATGAGACATTTTTGTACTGTCCCAAGTGTCTCAAATTTCAACAACTTTTTCCCAACTTAAATCTTCTTTCCCAAAATGTCCATAATTTGTAGTAGCTCTATAAATTGGATTTTGTAATCCTAAATAATTTATAATACCTCTTGGAGTCAAATCAAATTTTTCACATATTTTATTAACTATTTCATCCTCTGGAATAGTATTTGTTCCATAAGTATTGACATATACAGAAACTGGTTTTGCAACACCTATTGCATATGAAAATTGTATTTCACATTTATCTGCTAATTTATTAGCAACAATATTTTTAGCAATAAATCTAGCCATATATGCTGCTGATCTATCAACTTTAGTAGCATCTTTTCCTGAAAAAGCGCCTCCACCATGTCTTGCATAACCACCATATGTATCTACAATAATTTTTCTTCCTGTTAAACCACTATCTCCTAATGGTCCACCAATTACAAATCTTCCTGTTGGATTTATAAAGTATTTAGTATTTTCATCAAGTAACTCATTTGGTACTACTTCATTTATAACTTTTTCTTTTATATCTTTCTTTAACATTTCCATATCAACATCTTTTTCATGTTGTGTTGAAACTACTACTGTATCAACTCTTACAGGCTTATCATCTTCATATTCAACTGTAACTTGTACTTTTCCATCTGGTCTTAAATAATTAATTATATTTTGTTTTCTTACTTCTGTTAATCTTCTAGCTAATTTATGAGCAAGTGATATTGGCAATGGCATTAATTCTTCTGTCTCATTACAAGCATATCCAAACATTATACCTTGGTCACCAGCACCTTCTGACTCTAACTCTCCCTCTTTACTTTCTAATGATTTATCTACTCCTAGCGCTATATCTGGTGATTGTTTACATACATTTACAGTAACTTTACATGTTTTATAATCTATGTCTAAATCACTATCTCCATATCCTACTTCTTTAATGGCTTGTCTTGCTATTTCTTCAATATTTACTTGTGCTGTTGATGTAATTTCTCCTGTTATATAAACTTCTCCTTTTCCCGCTACTGTCTCACATGCTACTCTTGAATTTTTATCTTGTGCTAAATGTGAATCTAATACGCTATCTGATATGTAATCACATAATTTATCTGGATGCCACTCTGTTACACTTTCTGATGTAAATAATTTTCTCATATTATTACTCCCTTTCTTTTTATATTTTTACTATATATGTTACAATATTTTACTTTAAAAACAAAAAACCTTTGTAGCAATTAAGTACAAAGGTTTATATTTCCGATTTTTTAAATCATCATCCAAAGTACTTCTTTACTTTGTCGGTATTAGCACCTTGTTTTTCACAGGTTGCTGTGGAGTCATAAAGCCGATTCTCTCGTCCACTCTTGATAACATATATAATTTGTATATCCATTATAATCGCTTTTTAGCGTATTGTCAACATTTTTAGACAATTTTTAAAAATAAAGAAAGCAAGCTTTTACTTACTTTCTTTATTTTTTATACTGAATTATATTATAGATAAATCTTATTTAATTCACTTATAATATTTTCACATTCAGCAGAATCTTTAGCTTCAAGAATTTGTCTTTTATAAGCTTCTGAGTCTTTAGCTCTATAATTAGGTGGTCCACTAAATGAAATCTTTATAATTTCACCTTCTTTATTATCTTTTTTATTAAAAATTTTCACATTACAACCAGTAGGGCACGACCCAAAATCATTTAAAAATATACTAAGATTAAATCCTGCTTTTAGACACACTGCTAATATTTCAGGTAAAATCAAATTATTTTCATTAATAATATAATAACCTGATTTTGATGTAGTACTATACATTTCTTTAAAAATTTCTTTACAACCTTCTAATACATTTTTTTCATAGAACCGTTTTGATAAGTTGATATTAGCCATAAACTATCCTCCTAGACTCATATATATTCCAAAACATTGTTACAAAGGCATTATATCACACATATAATATTATGTCAACATATCTATATTGATATATTTCAAGATTATTTTAAACTTTTTTATAGTTTTATTTTTCCGCCTCCAAGAACAATATCTCCTACATAAAATACAGCAGATTGTCCTGGAGTTATTGCTCTTTGTGGTTCTTCAAATACCACTTCAATTTTATTATCATTTTGTTTTATTTTAGCTTTAGCAGATTTTGCAGAGTATCTTGTTTTTACTTCAACATCCATCCAATCATTTATTTCATCTACCAATAATAAATTTATATCTGTAACTATAACTTCTTTTCTATATAATTCGTTTTCTTCTCCTACAATTACTTGATTTTTCTTAGCATTAAAACCTAAAACAAATAATGGAACTTTATATGATATTCCAAGACCTTTACGTTGTCCTATTGTATAATTATATAATCCTGTATGTTTTCCTAAAATCTCTCCTTTTGAATTTACTATATTTCCTTGTTTTGGTCTTATATCAGAATTATTTTCTAAAAACTTCTTATAATTCCCATCAGGTATAAAACAAATATCTTCACTATCAGGTTTATTAGCAACCTTTAAATTATGCTCCCTTGCAATTTCTCTTATTTGCTCTTTTTCTTCAAAATCAGCTAACGGAAATAACACATGCTCTATTAAATCTTTTGGTATATTCCACAAAACATAACTTTGATCTTTTTTTCCTGCTTTTGATTTCTTTAAGGCCCATCTTCCATATTTTTCACTATATTCTGTTTTCGCATAATGCCCAGTTGCAATATAATTACAACCCATTTCTTTTGCCTTTTCCCACATAGCACCAAACTTCATATATTTATTACATTCTATACATGGATTTGGCGTTTTACAATTTGCATAACAATTTATAAAATCATCTATTACATATTTTTTAAACTCTTCTTTATAATTATATGTAAAATGTGGCACTCCTATTGAGTTACATACATTTTTTGCATCTAAATATGTATTTACATTACAACAACTACTTCCTGCAAATAGTTCTAATGTTGTTCCAATCACTTCATATCCTTTTTCTTTTAATAGCAAAGCTGATACTGAACTATCAACTCCTCCACTCATTCCAAGTAACACTTTATTATTTTCCATATTCTTCTTCTTTCTTAAAATGTGACAAAGGGGGCATCTTTTTTTGTCACACTTTTTTAATTTTATTATTTTATGACAAAAAGGGACGCCCCCTTTGTCACACCTATATATTTCTATAAACTATTTCTTCTAACATTTTCAATGATTTATTAACATATTTTCTATTTATACCTATCATTGGAATTTCAAATTCTTCTATTTTTTGATATACCTTTTCCATAAATAATCCTTTTCTATTTTCCATCCCTTTATTAGTATATATATAATTTACACAACATGATGGTGATTGCTCTATTCCTAAAATAGCTAGTATTTCATATCCACTTTCGCAAATAGTCTTTATTTGACTTGCTACTTGTGTAGCTAACATCTCACAGTGTCTATTAAATTCTTCTGTATCATACTTTTTTATTCCTTTAGGCTCTCTTATTAAACTATCATTAAATGTACTTTCTGCACATGGCATTTGAATAATATTAATATCATTTTCAATCAATAAATTCATAAATGGTTTTATTGATGCTTTCCATTCATATTTCACAATTCCTTTTGCTTGATATGCTTGTGCCATTAAACAAAATGGCACTAACACAAACTTTTTACTTCTATTATCCATTATAAATATTCCCCTAATATATCCACATCTTTATATTTTTCAATTAATTCTTCCGCTTTGTTTTTCAATAAATTGTCATAAATTTTTTCCATTCCATTTATTATTTCTTTATCTATTTCGCCCTGTTGTAAAGGCACTCCTAATAAGCACTGTGGCTCTAACATTTTTGGTACAAATCCTCTTATAAGTAATTCATTTTTTAATTCATAGTCACTTTCAAGTTCTTTCACAGGATATACTATTTTTATATTATATTTTTTAAATAATTTTTCAAATCGTTCTAGCAATTCATTTTGCTCTAACACAAATAATTGACTTTTCCTAGCTCCATCTACAACAGTATCAATATTATTTTTTAAGCATAAAATTATTGTCATAATATACATTGAAAGCCTACATGTTAAACAATTAAATTGAGATATAGTAGTTTCTCCATATGACTTCAAAATTTCACTTGTTTTCATATTATAATACTGATATATAAATTCTCTCCATATTGCTTCTATTCTTTGTATTCCTATAATATTAACATTATCTTTTCCATATTTCTTTAATATTCTTTTGGCTCCATGTAGTGCATTTGACGCTTTTAAGCCACATCCATTTTCGTATGTAACTATATTAACTTTATATCCTTTTTCCAGCATTAATAAAGTTGATAAAAATGAATCTTTTCCTCCTGAAAATAATACTAAGGCCTCTTTCATAATTACTAAAATTCCTTTCCTTAAAGAATTAAAATTTGATTATTGTTCTTTATTTAATATCTCCTCTATTGTATGCCAAGCAAGTAATGCACACTTAACTCTTGCTGGCATATTTGATACATTTCTAAAAGCTATTGCATCTTCTAATTTCTTTAATTGTTCTTCCTCTGTTGTTTCTCTTTTTATCATTTCAATAAATGTTTTTATTATTTCCTTTGCTTCTTCTACTGATTTCCCTTTTAATGTATCTATCATTATTGATGTAGAAGCTTGTGAAATTGCGCAACCATGCCCATTGAAAGCCATGTCTTCAATTATATTTCCATTTAGTTTTAGTTCTAATGTTATTTCATCTCCACAATTTGGATTGTGTCCTATTTCTGAATAATCTACTTTCTCTAGTTTTCTTTTATTGTATGAGTTCATACTATGTTCCATTATAAGTTCATTATAAACATCTGTTAAATCTTCCATATTTTACCTTCTTTTTAAATTTTTATTTATTTGTTTATATTAAATAATTGACATTTTTATAAATTCCTGTTAATATAATAATGATATTTACATTTAGCCTTTAAAGGGCATATCATAGATTAGTTAGAATATATAATTATCTAACTAATCTATGTTTTTTATATTGCAATTTAAATAATATCATCTTACAATATATTTTTTAAACATATTATAAGCTTTATTCAAAGCAACAACTAATTTATCAACATCCTCTTTCGTATTATAAAAATAGAAACTTGCTCTACATGTTGAATCTATTCCTAAAAATCTCATAAGTGGTTGAGCGCAATGATTTCCAGAGCGTACACAAACACCTTCAGAATCTAAAATACTTGCTACATCATGTGGATGTACACCATTTATATTAAATGATATTACTCCTGAATGTTTTTCCTCATTTGATGTTAAATATAATGTTATAAAATCTAACTTTGATAATTCTTGTCTTGCATATGATACTATATATTTTTCTATTTCTTGTATTTTGTCATATCCTAAACTTTCAATATAATCAATTGCAGCACCTAAGCCTATTACACCTTCAACATTTTGAGTTCCTGCTTCAAATTTGTTTGGAAGTGGTGCAAATGTTGTTTCTTGCTCATACACATATTCAATCATATCTCCACCCATTAAGAAAGGACTCATTCTATTTAATAATTCTCTTTTCCCATATAAGACACCTATACCTAATGGAGCTAACATTTTATGACCTGAAAATACTAAAAAGTCTGCATCTAAGTCTTGTACATCTATTTTCATATGAGGAATACTTTGAGAAGCATCTATAATTACAATTGCTCCTTTTTTATGTGCATATTTTACTATTTTTTTTACATTATTTATTGTTCCAGTTACATTTGAAACATGTGTAATTCCAACAATCTTAGTTCTATCTGTTATTTTACTTTCTATTTCCTCATCAGATAATTCAAAATCATCATTTATATACATATATTTTAAATTACTTTCAGTAGATTTTGTAACTTTTTGCCAAGGAACTAAATTAGAATGATGTTCCATTATTGAAATTACAACTTCATCGTCTTTTTTTAGATTTTCCATTCCATATGAATATGCAATTAAATTTAAACTTTCTGTTGCATTTTTTGAAAATATAATTTCTTCTCTATTTTTTGCATTTATGAACTTAGATATTTTAGTTCTAGTTTCCTCATACACTTCTGTTGCTTCCATACTTAAAGAATATGCTCCTCTATGTGGATTTGCATTATATTTCTCATAAAATTCTTCTATTGCTTTTATTACCTGATTTGGTTTTTGTGCTGTTGCTCCACTATCTAAATATGTTATTTCATTGTTTTCTAAAAGTGGAAAATCTTTTTTTAATTCTTCTACACTCATTTATCTATCTATCCCTTCACTTTGTTCTATAATATCCTCTAGCCTTTTCTTCATATTCTCAAATGCTTTAATAGCATCTTTTTTTATATGTGGAAATTCTTCTAAATATTCTTCTGTTTCATATCTTGTTTCAGAATCATCCAAGTCAATTAATTTGATGTCTAAATCTTCTTTTCTAACCATTATATTGTCTTCTTTTATATCTCTAGGAATAATCCCATTTCTATACAAATCACCTAAGCAAGTACTAGCATTATCCAATACTTTATTTCTTTCTTCTTCATTAAGTTTAGCAAATATCTTTTCTAATAATTCATATCCTTTATATTCTTCAACAAATACTCCTATTAAATATCCTCTATATGTTGCAACTCCCTTTATTAATGAACTTGATTTTGTTTTTCTTAATTGGTCTATATTAGATGTCATTTCTTCTAATTTCGTTCTTTTTTCAGGTCTAATTTCCTTCATGAATTGCTCTATTTCAATCTTATTTTCAATTTCTTTATCTAATTTACTAATATCTCTTGATAAATATGTTTCAATAATATCTTTGTAATAAATTTTTAGTAATGTACCTTCTTCATATTTAGTTACTATTCCATATGTTCCTTGTCCAATACTTCTATTCTCAAATAATAATTTATTTATTTCATCTAAACTTAATTCTTTTTTTATCATTAAATCTACCTTTCAATTATTAGTCTATAATTTTCTATTTATAAATTTTTCTACTTTCTCATAGATTTCATTCCAATCATGAACTCTTTCAATATTTTCAGCATCTATATTTTCATTCATTTTTGTTGTCATTAAAAATGTTTTTATTCCATATTCTTCTAATTGCTTGCAAGTTTCATAACTGTCTTCAATAAATATTTGTATACCATTCTCTTGGCAAAATTTTAATTTATCAGAAGCATTAATTATTAACTTATCATAAGGAATATTATTATCTTTTAAAGTTTTTATCGTAATATTTTCTGTATCACAATTTTTTATATTTAAAAGTCTTGCAGTTATAAAAGATATTTCATTCCCTTCTTCTTTTAGTTTTTTAATAACCTCAGGTGCATTGGGCATTACTGTACATTCTTCTAATACATTTTTATAGTATGTATCAAAAAAATCAAATTTAGTTTTATCATCCCATCCATATAATACTTTTAAATAATATCTATTTTGTATTAGACCTAAGTTTCCATTTGTTCCTTTTCTTCCTAATATTTGTGTATCATATAAATCTGCATATTTTATCATTGATTTTACTGTTACTACAGTTGTATCATCTATATCTATTCCTATTTTCATACTTTCCCCTATCTTGCTTTTTCGACATTCTTCTACAATTTTGTGAGACAAATTCGGACTGTCCCACTTGTCTCACTAATTTAGTCTTTTATCAATTTCTTCTAAAATCTCTTCTTTTAATTCTTCATCTTTAATATTTTGTAATATCTTATTAAATCTGGCCCTAACCATCAATTTCATAGCATCTTTAAGTTCAAACCCTCTACTCATAATGTAAAATAATTCTTTTTCTCCAATTTTTCCTGCAGAACTACTATGATTTCCTTCAACATCTTCTTCTGAACATAGTAACATAGGTAAAGCAAGTGACCTAGCAGTATCTGATAACAACATACAAGCTTCATTTTCATTTCCTTTTGCTTTTTTGCAACCTTTTTTGAAATCAATTGTACCTTTAAAATGTTTTTTAGCTTTATCCTTTAGAGCTCCTTGAACATCTATATCTATCTTTGATTTTTCTCCTCTTAACTCTCCTATATAATTCAAGTCAAATAATTGCTCTTCTTTTCCTAAATAAATTGTATTTATAATATTTTCAGATTTTTCTCCTAATAAATTTGAATAATAATTTGTAATGCTATTTTTTCCACCAAAATCTATAACTATATATTTAACTTTTGAATTTTCTTCTAAGTTATTTTCAATACTTACAAAATTATTAGATTGTGAATTCATAAAATTAACAATTATTATATTTATATTAGAACCTTTTTTAGCAGATACTCTTATAATCCCATTATGATAAGCTTCTACTTTTTCATCACTCAAATATTTTATTATAATAGTTGATTTGCTATTTTCGTTAGCAATAATTTCCACATCTTCCAATAACGCTAAATTTTCCTCATCAAATTTAAATTCTAGTCTTGGGGACGTTGTTGTTTTGCTTGAAATTTCTAATTTAATTTTTTGATTTGCTTGCTTTTTTACTTGTTCTATAAAAAAGTCTCCTAATCCATAAACTAAATTTATATTGCTAGTACTATTTTCAATTTCTAAATTTTCTCCTGTTATTGTTATATTTTCAAAACTTTGTATATTTTCTGGAATTTTAATGTTTTCTAATTTTATATTGTTTATATTAAAATTTCTTGATGTTCTTACAGGTGTTTCATTTAATTCTAACTTATTCATCATTTTCCCTTTCTGAGACAGTTGGGACAGTCCTAATTTGTCTCACTTTTTATGTCACATTTTGTCGTTTTTTATTTTACTTATTTTTTGACATTTTTCTACAAATTTGTGAGACAAATTTGCACTGTCCCACTTGTCTCACCCAATCGCTCCCTCTAGCTCTAAATTAATCAAATTATTCATCTCTACTGCATATTCTACTGGTAATTCCTTAGCAATTGGATGTGCAAAACCTCTAACAATCATTGCTTTAGCATCTTCTTCTGATAATCCTCTACTCATTAAATAGAATATTGTTTTTTCACTTATTTTTCCAATACTAGCCTCATGTGAAAATTCAACTTCATCTGTTCTAATATCATTTGTTGGTATTGTATCTGAAATCGAAATATCATCTAACATTAGTGATTCACAAGATACTGATGACTTTGAATTTTTAGCATTTTCATTTATTCTTACTAAACTTCTATATGTACATTTACCACCATTTTTTGATATTGATTTTGCATTAACAACACTTGATGTACCGGGTAGCATTATGAACAACTTTAAATCCATTATCTAGATTTTGTCCTCCACCTGCAAATGAAATTCCTGTATATTCTGTTTTTGAATTTTCTCCATTCAATATACTCATTGGATATAACATTGAGATTTTAGACCCAAATGAACCAGATACCCAATCCATTTTTGCATTTTTTCCTACAATTGCTTTTTTAGTATTTAGATTTAACATATTTTTTGACCAGTTTTCTATTGTTGAGTATCTTAAATATGCGTTATCTTTTACATATAATTCAACACATCCAGCATGAAGATTTACTTTGTTGTATTTTGGTGCTGAACATCCTTCTATAAAATGAAGACTTGCACCTTCATCAACAATTATTAATGTATGTTCAAATTGTCCTGACTCTGGTGAATTTAATCTAAAATATGATTGTAAAGGTATATCTACTTTAACACCTTTTGGTACATATACAAATGAACCTCCTGACCATACTGCTCCATGTAATGCTACAAATTTATGGTCATTTACTGGAACACATTTCATAAAATGTTCTCTTACTAATTCAGGATATTCTCTTACTGCTGTCTCCATATCTGTATAAACAACACCTTGTTTTATTAAATCTTCCTTCATACTATGATAAACAACTTCTGAGTCATATTGTGCCCCAACACCTGCTAATGATGTTTTTTCCGCTTCTGGTATTCCTAGCTTATCAAATGTATTTTTTATATCTTCTGGTACATCTTCCCATGAATTTGAAATTCCAGTTTTGGGTCTTACATATGTTGCTATTTCTTCCATATTTAATTCTGATAAGTCTGGTCCCCATGTTGGAAGTTCTAGTTTATTATATACTTCTAATGCTTTTAATCTAAATTCTTTCATCCATTCTGGGTCATTTTTTTGTTTTGATATTTCTTCTATTATTTCTGGTGTTAGTCCTTTTTTTATTTTGAAGTCATATTCGTCTTTATTTTTTATGTCATATATGTTTCTGTTTATTTCATCTATACTTGTTTTACTCATTTATGTTTTTCCTTTCTTAGTATTGCCTTCTATATGCTTATATGTTATAATAGTTACAAAAATTAGAAAGAGAGGTTCAAATCTATGGCATCTTATATTAGCTTTTTACTGGCTCTACTTCTTACTGTAGCAGTTATAGTTTGTGTTGCACTTACTATTTTAGTAATTATAGTAATAATTAAATTAATACGGGAAATATTTTAATCTCTCTAAACTATCACCTAAAGCTAAGGTGATAGCTTTTTATTTTCTATATACATCTAAAGTTGCATATTTATATTCAATGTGTTATAATGATATTATATTGTTAACATAATTCGAATGGAGGTACTTCTATATGCTTGAAAACATCATTGCTATTGGAGTTTTGGTTCTTATTGGAGTTGTTCTCGCCTGCATTTCAACTTACTTTCAAACAAGAGTAAAACGCAAACAGCGAGAAAAAATCTTAAATAATGTATTACAAAACTTTTTTAAGAAGTAACATGTACCACTCTATGCTAGCTGATTTTTTTCAGCTAGCATTTTTATTTATATTTAGCATATCCATTTTCTTCAATCTCTTTAGCCAATTCTTGACTACCTGTCTTAACAATCTTTCCATTAACTAAAACATGTACGTAATCTGGCTTTAAGCTATGCAAAATTTTAGTATTATGAGTAATAATAAGAACTGCATTATTCTCATTTTTAAACATCTCTATACCTTTAGAAACTGTCTTTATTGCATCAACATCAAGTCCTGAATCTGTTTCATCTAAAATTGCAAGCTTTGGATTTAATACAAGCATTTGAAGGATTTCATTTTTCTTTTTTTCTCCACCTGAAAATCCAACATTTAAGCTTCTTTCCATATTTTTAGAATTCATATTTAATTCTTCCATATATTTTTTCAATTCATCTTTAAACTCAAAAATCTTAACAGGCTTTCCTGTAATCTTATTTTTAGCATATTTTAAGAAATTTGTAACAGAAACTCCTGGTATCTCCTCTGGAAGTTGAAAAGACATAAAAACTCCTTTTCTAGCAATTTCATCAGTTTTTAAATTTGTTATATCTTCACCATCAAATTCAATATTTCCATTTATTTTACTATAAGCTGGATTATTTAATATTGCATTTGCTGTTGTTGTTTTTCCAGAGCCGTTTGGTCCCATTATTACATGTATTTCACCTTTATTTATATTTAAATTTATGCCTTTTAATATTTCTTTATCTTTTGCATTTACATATAAATCTTTTATTTCTAATAATTTATTACTCATAATCATTTTTCCTTTCTTAAAATGTGACAAAGGGGGCGTACCTTTTTGTAACAGTTTTTCTTTGTGACAAAAAGGGACGCCCCCTTTGTCACATTTTTCTTTTTACACAACATCTACATTTTTCTTGATTAATATCATAATTACAATTTAAATTACTTAACCCTAATACTTCATGTACATATTTAGCCAGCTTATTTATAGTATCATCTGTTATAGCCATCTTTATTTTTTCTGCTTCTTTTTCTGCTTCTTCAGCCTCCAAATTTAGAACATCTTTCAAAAATAAATAAACAATATCATATGCTTCTAATATTTTCTTTGCTAAATTTTCTCCTTCTTCTGTTAATTCTATAGTTCCATATGATTCATAATTTAATAGTCCATTGTCTTTTAAATTGTATATTGCTTTATTTACACTTGGTTTAGTACAATTCATTTTATTTGCAATATCTGTAACTCTTATATTTCCACTTTGTTTTTTTAATAAATACATCGTTTTTAAATATTCTTCTGATGACTTTGATACCATTATTATCTCTCCTTTGTTAACTTCGGTTAACATTATACTATTTTCTTAATTGTTTGTCAAGGCTAACAATAAAAATAGCACAAATTTATTCTAATTAAAATTCATGAAAAACTATTGCAAACATTAACATAATGTGGTAAAATATAATTAGTAACTTTTTGAAAACGCAAAATGAAATTGGAGGAAAAATTTTATGATGACAACAAACATTGTTATCCCTGCAGAAGTAACCAATGCTATTGCACAGGCCGAGACCGAAGAACTCCGGAATAAGTGGTATGAAACCGTCAAGAAGGCTGTTGCCTTCAAGCAGGCAGTAGTAGTACCTCTGGAAGGCCTGGACGAAGAAATGGCCAGGCTACTGAATACCAAGGATATCAAGGTACTTCCGGTAAAGACCAACAGCGACCGTTTCACTGGCTATTTCGCAATCTTCAATGGAGCAGAAATCGACGGTCGAGAAGATTTTGACCAGATTACGATGGAAGTTCCGAAAGGAATGGAGCGTTTGGTTCTGGGATTTTCATTGTGGCAGGTACGGGAATGGGTGAACACCTCCTGGCTTCGGAGACGCCATGTCTCAAGGATATGGGTTAAAGGAGTTTAACACAAGGAAAACAAAAAGACAGGTTGTAATTAAAACCTGTCTTTTTGCTGTCTATAAATTCAAATTATAACTAAATTAAAGATATTCTAATGTCTATATATACTAATTTATCTTACTTTATTTAATCCCTCTTAAAACTCTTAAAGCATTAATTATTGCAATTATTGAAACACCAACATCAGCAAAAACAGCCTCCCACATTGTAGATAATCCTAAAGCACTCAAAATTAATACAGCTACTTTTACAAAAATTGCAAATATGATATTTTGATAAACTATTCTCATAGTTTTCTTAGAAAGTTTAATTGCATTTCCTATCTTTGATGGTTCATCTGTCATAATAACAATATCTGCCGCTTCTATTGCTGCATCTGAGCCAAGTCCTCCCATCGCAATTCCAATATCTGAAATTGCCAAAACTGGTGCATCATTAATCCCATCACCAACAAAAGCTAATTTACCTTTTTCGCTTTTTACCTTTAATAGTTCTTCTACTTCTTTTACTTTTTCATCAGGTAATAATTCAGAACAAACTTTATCTATATTCAATTTTTTAGCAACATCATTTGCAACATCTTTTCTATCTCCTGTTAACATCACAGTTTGCTTAATATTACTCTCTTTCAATTTTTTTATTGTTTCTAAAGCATCATCTTTTATTTTGTCAGATATAAGCACAAAGCCTTTAAATTTGTTATCAATAGCAACATATAAAATAGTTCCAATATCATTACATTTTTTATATTCTATATTATTTTGTTTCATTAATTTTTCATTACCAATTAATACTTTTTTATCTTTTATTTGTGCCATTATTCCTAAACCAGATAATTCTTCTGTTTTTATAATTAATTTCTCATCAATTGATTTGTTATAAGCCTTTTTTATTGATTGTGCAATAGGATGATTTGAGTAATTTTCAGCATAAGCAGAAATTCTTATTAATTCATCTTCAGAAATATTTTCTGTTTCAATTTTTTGAACTTCAAAAACCCCTTTTGTTAAAGTTCCTGTTTTATCAAAAACTACAATCTCTGTATTTGCTAATGCTTCTAAATAGTTGCTTCCCTTAATTAATACTCCCATTTTTGAAGCTCCACCAATTCCACCAAAAAAGCTTAATGGTATCGATATAACTAATGCACAAGGACAAGATACTACTAAAAATGATAATGCCCTATAAATCCAATCTGAGAATGTCGCATCTTTAAATATAATTGGTGGAATAAAAGCAAGTATTACTGCAATTATTACTACTATTGGTGTATAGTATTTAGCAAATTTGCTAATAAAATTTTCAGATTTTGATTTTTTATTACTTGCATTTTCAACTAACTCTAATATTTTACTAACAGTTGACTCATCATATTCCTTTGTTACTTTTATTTTTAGTAAACCATTTTGGTTAATGCATCCACTTAAAATTTCATTTCCTATTTCTACTTTTCTTGGAACAGCTTCTCCTGTTAGAGCCATTGTGTCAATCATTGAAATCCCCTCAATTACAACACCATCTAATGGTACTTTCTCTCCTGGCTTTACTATTATTATATCTCCTATTTCAACATCATCTGGGTCAACTTTTTCAATTTTATCTTCTTTTACTAAATTAGCAAAATCAGGTCTAATATCCATTAAACTTGATATTGATTTTCTTGATTTATCTACTGCATAACTTTGGAATAATTCTCCTACTTGATAAAATAACATTACTGCTACTGCCTCTGGAAATTCTCCAATTCCAAACGCTCCTAATGTTGCAACTGCCATAAGAAAGTTTTCATCAAATACTTTTCCTCTTATTATATTTCTTAATGCTTTTTTTAATATATCCAAACCTACTATTAGATAACTTATTACAAATACACTTGCATTTATCAATTCATTTTCAAATTGTACTGCTATTGCAATAATATATAATATAGCTGATATTAATATTTTAAGTCCCCTCTTTTTCATTTTTGCATTTCCTCCTTTTTATTAGTCATACATTAAAATTTAGTAACATATATATTCTGAACTCTAATTCTATTTTTCCTCTAATGTTACATCAGGTTCTTCTCTTTTAACAACTTTCATTATTTTTTCAACAACTTCATCTTTTTCATCATCATTGCATTCAATTATCATTTTTTCTGTCATAAAACTAATTGAAGCTTCTATAACTCCTTCTATCTTTTGTATTTCTCTTTCTAATTCAGCTGCACAATTTGCACAATCTAATCCTTTAATTTTAAACTTCACCTTCATAATTATTTACCTTCTTTCTATAATTTCTTATCTCTTATGTTCAATGTGTTCAATACCTATTTCAAAAACTTCCCTTACATGTTCATCATCTAACATATAAAAAACTTCTTTTCCTACCTTTTTACATTTTACTATTCCACACCTTCTAAGTGTTCCTAATTGATGAGAAATAGATGATTTACTCATTCCTAAAACATTTGCTATATCACATACACACATTTCATTTTTATCTAAAGCATATAATATTTTTGTTCTTGTTGTATCTCCCAAAATTTTAAAAAATTCTGATAATTTATTCAATAAGTCTTCATCTCCCATTTGCTTCCTTGTATCATCTACAACATCATTGTGTATTACATTACAATCACATATAAATTCGTTTTTTGACATACTTTTTACACCTTCTTCTTTTGATTTTTTATTTTAGTTGAGTATTCATTCAACTTTAATTATATTATAGTTGAGTACAAGCTCAACTGTCAAGAGTTTTTATAAAAAATTTTCAAGTTTTATTTTATTAAAGTTACAGTTTACAATTATTATCTATTTAATTAAAAAATGTTTAATATATAATATTTAAAATTGAGTTTAACCTTGAGCAGTTATTCACATTAATACATTATAGTGTGTATCTAACATATGAATCTTCTGTGTCTTAAACGCCTTGGAAAACAGAGATTTTAAATATTATATATTAAACATTTTATAATAATTTTTTGTAACTGTGCATTATAACTTATTAAGAAAAAAGGGGCTGTAAAAAAAGTCCCAACAAAAAATGAGTGAAAAATTTTCACTCA
>CAOKJC010000017.1 GCA_948468685.1 uncultured Clostridium sp.
TATATGACAAGACAATTAGAAGAAATATCAGGGGGAGAAAATGCGACAATAGCAGATGTGATAAGTGACTTAAAAGAAAAAGGTTATGATATTAAAAAAATTACAGAAGGAGAAGGTAATATAACAGGAATAGAAGTAAGCGAACAAAATGTAGAAATAGAACAAAATGCAGAAAAAACACTAACATACAGATTAGTATATTCGGATGGAGAAAATGAAAGGTATTTTGTTGAAGTACAAGGAAAAGACTATGAAATAATATTTAATAATGGAAATATAACAATAAATACAAAAGAGAGCAATATAAGCGAAATATATATAAAACCAGAAGTAACAGTAGAGACAAGTGACAGCAGTATAATAGAAGCAAATATAGAAGATGAAGAAACAATAAAATTAAATGCAAAAAATAAAGAAGGAAATGTAGAAATAACAATAAAAGAAAAGAAGAGTAATGTAACTAAAATATTTAAAGCAACAACAAGTAAAATTAAAATAGAAATGGCAAAAGCAGTAAGCGGTAATTATGCAAATGCAACAATAACAATAGTAATCACATACAATGAAAAAATGAGCAAAATAATATTAAATGGTGAAGAATTACCAGTGCCAGAAATAGTAGATGGAAAGAACACAGTCACAAAACAAGTAACAAAAAATGGAACATATAAAGTAGATGTAGTAAGTATTAGTGGAAAGACATCAACAAGTAGCATAGTAATAAATGAAATAGCAGATGATATGGATATATATAATCTAGAAGATTTAAAAAGATTTAGAACAATGGTAAATAGTGGAGCAACATTTCGAGGGAAAACAATAAATGTAAGAGATAACATAAATTTAAATAATGAAAATTGGACTCCAATAGGAAATGAAACAAGATGGTTCGAAGGAACATTTGAGGGTAATAATAGAGTGATAAGTGGATTATATATTAACACAACATCAAGTTCTCAAGGATTATTTGGAGTTACAGGGTGGAATGCTAGAATAAATAATTTAGAAATTTCGGGAAATCTAGAAAGAGCTTATCACGATACTGGTTGTTTGGTTGGAATAAATCGAGGAACAATAAGTAGATGTAAAAATTCTGCTACGATGAGTATTAGTGGACGAGAGAATTATGGTATGGGAGGAATAGTAGGATGTAACCTTGGTATAATTGAAAATTGTTGTAATGTAGCTAAATTACTTGGAGGCGACAGTGTTGGTGGCATCGCTGGAAACAATGGTGGTATAATAAGAGGATGCTATAATACCGGAAACATAAGAACGAGTTGGTGTGCTGTTGGTGGAATTGTTGGACACAATCGGTATTTCTGCATCGAGACCAGGTTATGTTTTTGATTGTTATAGTAAAGGTAAAATTACGGGAAGTGAGCTATATAGGGGGGGCATAGCTGGTACAAATGGATTTAACGATGGAACAGGATATATATATAACTGTTATACAACAGAAGCTAATTTTACAATAGGAGGAGGAAATTTTAACAATCCAACATGGAATAATTGCTTTGTATGGAAAACTGAAAAGCCAACGCCAAATAAGTTAAATTTAGCAGTCTCTGACCCGAGAGCTGGTGCGTATTCAGGCAAATCATGGAAAGCAGGAGCAGATGGATACCCTATTTTATACTGGCAAAACTAAAATAACATACTCGACCATAATAAGCATATAGTAGAACTATGTGAATATAATTCAGAGGTTACATGTAAATACAGGAAATATCAGGAGAAAGCTTGATATTTCTTTTTTTTTAATATAGAATATAGACAAAAGAAACATAGGAGAAAAATATGAAAGATTTTTGGATAGAACAAGAGAATGTAAGTAAAAAAAGCATAAACAAGAAGAAAATAATAATATTAATAATAATAGCAATATTAATAATCACAACAATTACAATATCAGCAATTTATATAAATAATAAGGAAGCAAGAAATTGGATAGACAAAAACATATTACAAAAAGAGAAAACACAAAATAACTTACCAAGTATAGAAATAGATGAAAACAATTCAAATGTATATGCATTTAATAAGTATATTGGAGTACTTAGTAAAAATAATTTTGAAATATATAACAGTACAGGAAGAATAGAAAATGAATTAACATTAGAAATAACAAAACCAATATTTAATTCAAGCAATAGATATTTAGCTGTTGCGGAAGAAAAAGGACAAAAACTGTACGTAATAGAAGATAATAATATTATATGGGAAAAAGAAATAGAAGGTAATATTGCACAAGTTACAATAAACAGAAATGGATATGTAGCAGTAACAATAATAGATACAATTCATAAAACAGTAGTAGCAGTATATGATAACCGAGGAGAGCATTTATTTAATGCAAATTTAGCATCAACGAGAGTAATTGCAACATCAATTTCAGAGGATAACAAATATTTAGCAACTGCTGAAATAGATGCATCAGGAACAATAGTACAATCCAACATCAAAATAATATCAATAGAAGAAAGTAAAAGTAATCCACAAGATGCAATTAAAAAAATATATAATGGAGAAAATGGGGATTTAATAACTAATATAAAATATCAAGAAAAAAATAAACTTTTATGTATGTATGCAAACAAAATTACTTTAATAAAAATGGATGAAACAGTAGAAATTTTACATGAATATGAAAATAAGAAAGTATCTTTTGCATCAATAGAATTATCAAATCATACAATAACAGTAGAAGAAAAATCATCAGGAATATTTACAGCAGATTCTGTTGTGAATATAATAAACTCTGAAAATAAGAGCAAATCACTCTATACAGCTGAATCAGTAACAAAAGAAGTATATACAAGTAATAATGCAATTGCATTAAACCTAGGGTCTGAAGTAGAGTTTATAAATACTAATGGCTGGTTATTGAAAAAATATATTGCAGAGCAAGAAATTACAAATATTGTTTTATCTGATTCTGTTGCAGGAATTGTTTATAGGGACAAGGTAGAAATAATTAATTTATAAAATAATATGGTTATTGATATATAAATATATAAAAAAGGAGAATAAGTTATGGGATTTATTATAGATGCAGTATTAGTAGCAATATTGCTATTATCAACATTTTTAGGATATAAAAAAGGATTAGTAAAATTAGGAGCAAAATTATTTGCTGGAATAATTGCAATAATAGTAACGATAGTTGCATATAGGCCTATATCAGGAATAATAATAAATAATACATCAATAGATGAAAAAATAGAAGAAGCAATTATACAAAATGCAACAAATTACATAGATGAAAAAACACAAGGTTCAAATGTTGTTACAGATAGTATAGAAAACCAAATTTTACCAGAACAAGCAGAGAATATTGCAAAAGGTGTAGTATATGCAGTAACAGCAATAGTGTTATTTATAGTTGTAAAAATAGTATTGGGAATTATAGTATCATTATTAGACTTTGTAGCCAACTTGCCAATATTAAAACAATTTAATGAAATTGGTGGAATTATATATGGCGCAGCAAGAGGAATTTTAATTATAGGAATTATTGTA
This sequence comes from uncultured Clostridium sp., assembly GCA_948468685.1. Taxonomy (GTDB): domain Bacteria; phylum Bacillota; class Clostridia; order TANB77; family CAG-508; genus CAG-269. The sequence continues at coordinate 3,523 of CAOKJC010000017.1, forward strand.
TTATTAATGGGAGTGTTTACAAAAATGAAGCCAGAAAGTGATTTAAATGAAAAAATACAAGATACATTTTTAACAAAAATAGTTTATGAAAATATTGTGAAATTTTAACAAAAAAACGCAATTTAGTTGCGTTTTTTTTTGATATTTGTTATAATATTTTTACAAAAAATTAGGAGTGATTATTTTGAAAGATAGACGAAACAAAAGAAAGAAAAAGAAAATTGTAAGAAAAGTATTATTATTAATTTTACTAGTACTAATAATAGCAGGAGGATGGTTTGCATATAAAACACATAAAAATGGTGGTGGACTAAGTGGAATGCTTGCAACAGCAGTAGGACATGATCAAAATACAAAGAAAAACTTAAAAGAAATAAAAGTATTGCTTTTAGGAGTAAGTACAGACCTAGATTCACAATTAACAGATACAATAATAGTTGCATCATATAATCCAAATACACAAAAAGCAAATTTACTATCAATACCAAGAGATACATTTACAGGAAAAAATAAAAGTAAAGCAACAGCATCTCAAAAGTTAAATGCAATATATAATTATTATAGAGATCCACAAAAAACATTAGATGCAGTAAACGAACTTACAGGGCTAGATATAGAATATTATGTTTTAGTAAAAACAGAAGCTCTAATAAAATTAGTAGACGCAATTGGTGGAGTAGAATTTAATGTTCCTATAAACATGTATTATACAGATAAATCACAAAATTTAGTTATAGACTTAAAAGCAGGAACACAGATTATAGATGGAGAAAAAGCAGAACAACTATTAAGATTTAGGCATAACAATGATGGAAGTAGTTATCCAATAGAATATGGAGATAATGACTTCGGAAGAATGAGAACACAAAGAGATTTTATAGTAACAACATTAAAACAAACATTAAAACCAAGCAATATATTTAAAATAGGTGAAATATTAGATATAGCAAATGAAAATGTAGAAACAAATTTAGAACTTTCATTTATAAAAGACTATATACCTTATGCAGTTGAACTTAATGCAGACAATATACAAACAGCAGTACTTCCAGGAACAACACCAGATTTAAGTGAAACAAACAGAGTTAGTGTAGTTGTAATAAAGGAAAAAGAAGCAAAAGAATTAATACAATCAATGTTCTATCCAGAAGAAGATAATAAAGAAAATGAAACAAATACTAATTCAAATGAAATAGAAACATCAACAACAGTAACAGATCCAATAACGATTGAACTAATAAATGGAAGTGGAGATAAAACAAAATTAGAAAAAGCAAAAAAAGTACTAGAGCAAGCAGGATATACTGTTAAGAAAACAGGAACAACTTCTTCAATTTCAAAAACAATTATAACAAATAAAAAAGATGTATCAACAGAGAATTTAAAGCAATTAAAAGAAGCTTTAGCAGTAGGGAGTATAACTACAAATAAAGTAAGTAATAGCCTAGTAGATATAACAATAATAATAGGCAAAGACTTTGAATAAATATAATTCACAAAATAGAATTATTTTTACTGTAAATATTAACACTTTCTATTTAATTGAATGTTACGTGAGTACCGCTAGGAACTGTTAAATGCGGTAAGCATTGTTATAGTTCCAGTGGGAAAACATGAAAACAAATAGAAAGTGTTAATATTTATAATTAAAAAATAATTATTTTTTCTTATCTGAATCAATTCCAAATAATAATTTATACAAAAAGAATAATATCAAAAATATTAATAAAGACTGAACCAATAAAGTAACAAAACTAGACTTTTCTACACTATGTGCTGCAACTAAATTAGAAGAATATTCAATACCATCAATAGTATATTTTATCTTTCCAACTGTTGCACCTTGAGATATTGGTGCAAATAGATTATCATTAACTTCAATTTCTGGAGAAAATTCAGTATCTAAATCATTTTGAGAAATTAAAGCAGTTATATCATCTGAAAGTAATAAATCTAAATTCTTAGTCTCTTTAGTACCATTGCCAATTTCAATTTGGGTTGCAATAGCATTTTGTTCTCTTAATTTTCTAAGAGTATAATTGTCATATCCATATTCAAAAAGAGCTTTTGTATCAATAAACTTTCCACTCAAATTATTAGGATATAAACCAACAGAAAGAACAACACAAATTAATTCCAGATTTTCTTTGTTAGATACAGAAACCAAACAATTTTTAGCTTGAGAAGTAAATCCTGTTTTACCAGCAATTGCATATTTATAATAATAATTACTAGAAACTTCATAATTGTTATATCTTAATAATTCATTTGTTGTAATAAAAACTCGTTCTTCATATTTATTAGTAGCTGGAATAATACAATGCTTTAAAGTAGATAATGATCTAAAAGTGGAGTTTTTCATACAATATTTCATAATAATTGCTAGATCGTAAGCAGTAGAGTAATGATTTTCGTCATGAACACCACTTGGATTTGTAAAATGGGTATTAGTAAGTCCAAGTTCTGCAACTTTATTATTCATAAGTTCTGCAAATTTTTCAATTGAACCAGAAACATGGAAAGCAAGAACATTTGCAGCATCATTTGCAGAATAAACTAACATTACTTGTAGCAAATGTGTAACTGTAAGTTTTTCACCAACTTGTAAAGCTGCAACAGCATATCCAGATGGAATTGAAGCAATAGCTTCAATTGGAACAGTTACAACATCTTCTAAATTACAATTTTCTATTACTAAAATAGCTGTAAGAATTTTAGTAGTGCTTGCTGGATACATTTTTTTATCAGAATCTTTAGAATATAAAATTTTTTCTGTTGAACTGTCCATTAAAATTGCAGCTTCTACTAAAATTTGAGGAAGTTCTGATGTTGCTTTAACAATTGTTGGGATAATTATAAGTATTAATATAATTAAAATAATTAGAATTTTTTTAGTTTTCATTATAATAAATCTCCATATTAAATATATCTATCAATATATATTATTTTATTAAAAATTACAATTGTTTATACAAAAATTTTAACAAAAATCGACATAATTGTTACAATTCACAAGCATAAAAAGTATTATTAAGCAAATATTAAATAAAAACTAGCTGTGAGTTATAACAAATTTAATAAAAAAGGAGGAAAATATGAGTAAGTTAAATAAAAATAAAATTGTTTTTACAACAATAATTATTATATGTATATTTGGAATATATTATTTTTTTATAAGAGATGATGATTATTTAGAAAATAATTCCAATTCAAATATATTAATTTCAAATGAAGAAAATTCCTCAAAAGATAAAAATTTATTAGAAACAAATGATAATGATACAAAAAACAAAATAACTATATATGTAACTGGAGCTATTAAAAAAGAAGGAATTTATGAATTAGAAGAAAATAGTAGAATTGCTGATTGCATAGAAATAGCAGGAGGATTAAATGAAGATGCAGATATAAACAATATTAATTTAGCATATATATTATGTGATGGAATGAAAATACATATACCAAGAAAAAATGAAAATGCTAATGAAATTCAAGATAATACAAAAATGTATATATCTACTGAAAGTAATAATAAAGAAAATGAGAAAACAAATAATAAAAGTACTAAAGTTAATATAAATACCGCAACTCAAACAGAGTTAGAAACATTACCAGGAATAGGAACATCAACAGCTTTAAAGATAATTGAATATAGGAAACAAAATGGTAAGTTTAATAATATCGAAGATATTAAAAATGTAAGTGGTATTGGGGATAGTAAATTTGAAAAAGTAAAAGAGTTTATAAAAACTTGAAATAAAAAAGTTGACAATTATTAGTGCTATGATATAATAAACTTCATTTTGAATAATAAAATTATAATAAGAAAAGAGGTACAAAAATGCTTTTAAATATTATATTAATAATAATAGGATTTGTTTTATTAATAAAAGGAGCAGACTTTTTAGTAGATGGAGCAAGTGAAATAGCTAAAAAATTTCATATACCAGAAATAGTAATAGGACTAACAATAGTAGCAATAGGAACATCAATGCCAGAATTAGTAGTAAGTGTAACATCAGCGTTAGAAGGGCATTCAGATTTGGCAATAGGAAATATAGTAGGAAGTAATATAGCAAATCTATTTTTAATTTTAGGAGTATGTGCTGTAATAAAACCACTAATGTTTAAAAAAGAAACAAGAATATTTGAAATACCATTTACTATATTTGTAACAATATTATTTTTCTTTTTATGTATAAATAAATTAAATGGACAAACATACATAATTACAAAAGAAGAAGGAATAATATTATTAGTATTTTGTATTATATTTATATTATATAATCTAATAATGGCTAAAAAAGGTGAAGAATTCGAAAGTGAAAATAGAATATTAGAAATAAAAACAGATGAAAAGAAAAATGTACCAGTATGGGAATCTATATTTGGAATAATTATAGGAATAGTTGGATTAAAATTAGGTGGAGATTTAGTAGTAAATAACTCGGTAGAAATAGCACAAATATTAGGAATAACTGAAAAAATGATAAGTTTAACAATAGTAGCATTTAGTACAAGTTTGCCAGAGTTAATAACATCAATCGCAGCAACAAGAAAAGGCGAAACAGACATGGCAATTGGAAATATAATAGGATCACAAATATTTAACATATTATTAATAATTGGAGTATCAGCATTTTTAGCTCCAATAGCATATGCAAAAAGTTATAACAGTAATATAATACTTTTAATAATAGGAACAATACTGTTAGGACTATACCCATATATAGGGAAGAAAAATGAAATGACAAGAAGTAATGGTATAGCTTTTGTGTTAATATATATAATGTATTTAGTAAGTATAGTTTGTTTTGCATAATTTAAGGTTTAGTATTTTTAAAATAAGAACTTATATAAAAGTTATAAATATAGTAAAACTCCATTCTTTACTGGTCAGACTAATCATATAAATAGATTTAATCTCATTTCAAAAAAAGAATAGTTAATATATCTAATCTATTTAATAAGTGTCCTCCCAAACTGGGCATCACTGCATTTTAATGTATATTATAACTTGTAAATTTAAATATAAATAAAAATACTGAAACTTAAATTTGTATAACTATTGAATAACAAAAGAAAATTTGATAAAATAACAAAAAACAAATAGGAGGTATAAAATTATGAAATATGTATGTATAGCATGTGGATATGTTTATGATGAAGAAGTAGAAGGAGTAAAATTCGAAGATTTACCAGAAGACTGGACTTGCCCACTATGTGGAGTAGGAAAAGATATGTTTGAAAAAGTAGAAGAATAGGTGATAAGAAATGCAATGTGTAAGAAAAATAAATGAAGACATGTATTGGATTGGAGCAGAAGATAGAAGACTATCATTATTTGAAAACTTATTTCCAATTCCAAGAGGAATAGCATATAATTCTTACTTAATAAAAGATGAAAAAAATGTACTAATAGATACAGTTGATTATTCAGTAGGAAGACAATTTTTAGAAAATCTAAAATATGCATTAAATGGAGAAAGCTTAGATTATTTAATAGTAAATCATATGGAACCAGACCATTGTTCATTAATTGAAGAACTAACATATAAATATCCAGAAATGAAAATTATATGTAATAGCCAAACAATAAGAATGATAAAACAATTTTACAATTTTGATGTAGATAGTAAAGTAGAAATAGTAAAAGAAGGAGAAACATTCAAAACAGGAAAACATGAATTTCAATTCATAATGGCACCAATGGTACATTGGCCAGAAGTAATGGCAACATATGACATAACAGACAAAATACTATTTTCAGCAGATGCATTTGGGTCATTTGGAGCATTAAACGGAAATCTATTTAATGATGACACAGATTTTGAAAAGGAATGGTTACCAGACGCAAGAAGATATTATACAAATATAGTAGGAAAATATGGACCACAAGTACAAAACTTATTGAAAAAAACATCAAATATAGAAATTAAAATGATATGCCCATTGCATGGTGTTATATGGAGAAATAATCTAGAATATATCATAGAAAAATATGATAAATGGAGCAAATATGAACCAGAAAAAAATAGCGTACTAATAGTATATTCATCAGTATATGGAAACACAGAAAATGTAGTAAATACACTTTCAAACTACTTAGGAGAAAATGGAATAAAAGAAATAGCTGTATATGATTCATCAAATACAGATGTATCAGAATTAGTATCAGAAAGCTTTAAATATAGCAATATAGTAATTGCAGCAACAACATACAATTTAGGAGTATTTCCAGCAATAGAAAATTATTTAGTAGATATAAAAAGGCTTAACTTACAAAACAGAACAATATCTATAATTGAAAATTCAACATGGGTTCCAGGAATTGTAACAAAAGAAGTAAAAAATATATTGTCAGAAATGAAAAATATGGAAGTATTAGAAAACACATTTTCAATAAAGTCATCAGCAAAAGAAAGTGAATACGAATATATAAAAAATATTGGAGATGAAATAATAAGCTCTTTAAAAAAAGAAATCAAAAGATAATTGCGATTTCTTTTACATTTAGTTTTTGTTCCAAAAATATTGACAAGTTATGTAAAACACAGTATAATATAACATGAAACTAGAGTCAAGAACTATTGTAGCAACTTTAACTTACAAATGTAAGTAGAAAGGAAGAAAAATGATTACAAAAATCAAAGAAAAGATAATGGATATGGATTCAAAAACAGAGAAGCGGATAACAATGAGTATTGTAGGATATGTTGCATTAGTTATAGCAAGTATAATATTCACAAGTATTACAAAAAAATTTGAAATAGTAATTGACATTACACAATGTATAGGATTGGTCTTAATGATTATTTGGTCAGCAGTTTTAGCTATAAGGCGGAGAGACAGAGAAGTTGTTATGAAAAACAAAATAGTAAATATAATTTTAAGTGACCGTTATGCTGTAATGTGGTATACATATTTGATAACTATTACAATTTTGAGAACTATAATATCAAAAATACCATTTGGAATGTCATCAATATTAATAATATCAACGATCTTAGCGATTATAGTAGTTATTGGGATAGAAATAATATCAAATAATGTAAGTCAATACTTTGATAAGAAGTTAAATTGAAATAGGAAGAAAACAGTGGGGAGAATATGTATATTCTTCCCACTAAAAAATTGTAAAAAACTGACCAAATGTTCTGATTTGAAAAAAATAAGATTTTGATGTATAATATAAATGTTAAAAATATAAAATAAAAAGAGGTAATAAAAATGGGGTTAAGAGATATTAAAATTCCAAAGATGAAATTCAAAAAAATGAAAATGGATGTAATGGAAAATTTAAATGAAATAGACTATGAAAAACTAGAAAAGAAGAATTTAAAGAAAAAAAGAGAAACACCATATGAAGATATGACAAACTATAAAACAGTAAAAGAATTCTTTTTAAAATCAATAAAAGAATACTCAAATAATGCATGTATATTAGAAAAGCCAAATCATAAAGATCCATACAAAACAATAACATATAAAGAATTTGGAGAAGATGTATTAGGACTAGGAACAGCATTAGTAAATGTTTTAAATTTAAGAAATAAAAAAGTAATAATAATAGGAGAAACTCAATATGGATGGTATGTATCATATATGGCAATGCTTTGTGGAGTAGGAATTGCGGTACCAGCAGATAAAGAGTTACCTATAAACGAATTAGAAAATATAATAAAAAGATCAAAAGCAGCAGCTATAATATATTCACCTAAAAAGAAAGATGAAATTGAACAAATTAAAAAGAATATACCAGAAGTAGAATACTTCATTGAGATGAAATCAGATGAAAAAGTAAAAGAAAAAGATGTAGGATTAGAATATTTAATAGATTTAGGAAAATCAATTATAAAATCAGGAGATAATAGCTTTGAAAAAATAGAAATAGACCCAGAAGAATTTAAAATTCTATTCTTTACATCAGGAACAACATCAAATTCTAAAGGAGTAATGTTAAATAACAGAAATTTAGCAGAAAATATCAATGCAGTATCAGCATATGTAAGATTATATCCAATAGATAGACTATTTTCAGTATTACCACTACATCATTGTTATGAATCAACAATTGGATTCTTATTACCAATTGCATGTGGATGCTCAATTGCAATATGTGAAGGTTTAAGATATATAGTACCAAACTTACAAGAAGCTAAACCAACAGCAATATTAACAGTTCCACTTTTAGTAGAAAGTTTGCATAAAAAAATAAATGAGAAAATAGTAAAAAGTAAAAAAGACAAAATAGTAAATACAATGATTTCAGTTACAAACACATTGAAAAATGCAGGAATAGATATAAAAAGAAAAGTATTTAAAGAAATATATGATAATTTAGGTGGAAATTTAAGAATAATAGTTTCAGCAGCAGCACCAATAGACAAAAAAGTAGGGATATGGCTTGAAAACATAGGAATCACATTTTTACAAGGATATGGATTAACAGAAACAGCACCAATATCAGCATTAACTCCTGAATACAAAACATCAGTTGGTTCAGCAGGAAAAGCAATAGTGCAAGCAGATATAAAAGTAAAAGAACCAAATGAAAATGGAGAAGGAGAATTATTAATAAAAACTCCAACTCTAATGTTAGGATATTACGAAGACGAAGAAGAAACTAAAAAAGTAATTGATGAAGATGGATATTTCAATTCAGGAGATATAGGTTATATTGATGAAGATGGATACATATTTATTACAGGAAGAAGCAAAAATGTTATTGTTACTCAAAATGGAAAAAATATTTATCCAGAAGAAATAGAAATGATTTTAGATAAAGTAGATGAAATAAAAGAATCTATGATTTATGGTAAAAAACCAGATGCTAATAGCAAAAAAGAAGAAAAAGAATTAATAATTACTGCTAGAGTTATACCTGATTATGAAGCAATTGAAGAGTTATATGGTAAAGTTTCTGAGAAAGAAATTTATGATATGATTTGGAAAAGAGTTAAAGAGGTAAATAAACAGTTGACTTCTTATAAGGCTATTAAAAATTTGGAGATTAAAGAGGGCGAGTTTGAGAAGACTTCTACTATGAAGATTAAGAGATATAAAGAGTTGAGTAAAAATTAGTTTTTTTCTTGATTTTGGTATTTTTTAGAAGGTTTAGCATATAATATAATTGTAGTTTATATTATTTTGCTAAGCTTTTTATTATTTTTATTGGAAATTTTGTGTTTTTTCTTGACATTGTGCTTACAAAAGTGTATAATCTATTTTGTTAATACATCGCGGGGTGGAGCAGTTGGCAGCTCGTCGGGCTCATAAAAATAGGGCTACGAAAAAGTCAAATGCTTTGCATTACGGGATTTTTTTATTGCAATTATTGATACTGTAAGAATTGCTAAAATGCAATAAGAAGAATTAAACATAATTAAAACGAAATAAAAAGAATTAAAAGATAGAAAATTTATAAAAAAGTTAGGGAAAAATTAGGGATAAGTCAAAAATAAAAAAATAAAAATTAGGGAAAACTTTTTTCTTACTCTCTCTAGTGATACAGAGATAGTAAATAAAAGATAAAAGTTACCCTCTTTTTTTTTTGCCCTAAAATATTAGGGACAAAATAGAAACATACCTATTCCCTATTTTAAAAAAAAGGAAGTGTAAAAAATGTTTTGGTTAGGAATTATAATCGGACTTGTATTAGGTGCTAATATAAGTCTTTTTTTATATGCAATGATAATTGCAGGAAAACAAAGTGAAAGGAAGATGAGTGATAATGACAAAAACTAATTTACAATATTTGATAGCAAATACAGATTTATTTTCAAAAGAATGTATTTTAAAAAATTCAATGGCAATTAGTGAATCAGAACTAAAATCTATTATAACTAGAGAACTAAAAAATATGAAAGAAAATGAGATTGATACTTTCATATCTTCCCTATTAGATTTATATAAAAATGAAATATTAAGACAAGATAAAATTGCTTATAGGAGTATTGTTCAAGAGATAAAAGCAGAAGATATAAAATATGTTGTAGAACATAAACACCCTAGAGGTAGATTTATAACTGTGCTAAATGATAATACAGCAATGTATGTTTCCACAATTAGTGATTTATCTGTGGAATATTACACCTCAAAAAATGAAATGTTAGCAGATATAATTTTAAAACAATGTTTTAGTATTAATTATAATGCAAAAGAAAATCAAGTTACTATCAATTCTACAGTTTCATCAGCTGATTACATATTTAGTAAAGAAATACTTTTATACATAAAAAATAATATGAATGATATAACAAAGGAAATATTAAATAGAAATGCACTATTAACCTATAAAAATCAAAATAACTATGATCTATTTAAAGATTATTTAAAAACTACAGTATTAAATATATTTGATACATCAAAAAATACCCCACCTAAAAATATAAATATTGGAGATACAATACAAACGAAATATAGTGATAATGCAACTGTAATAGATATTGATACAGAAAATCAAACTCTAAAATTAGATAAAGAGATACAAAATGAAATAACAGTATTTACAAATGTAATAAGTTATAAAAATGAAGATATTATAACAAAAATAATCTCTCCACAAGAAGATATGGAAATGGAGGAATAAAAATATGAATACTCGTTGTTTTGCATATAAAGAAAATGGAAGTTGTTTTGCACTAAATAAGATGTATTGCAAAAAGGAACATTGTAGTTTTTATAAAGATAAAACAAAGGCAAAAAAAGAATTTTACAAAAATTTTGATAAATGTAAAGAAATTATAAAAAGTGATATAAAGAAACATTTTAAGAGCTTATAGTTCTTATTTTTTTGTTTTAAAGGAGGTCGATAAAAATGATTTTAGCAAGTCTTTTAGCTAGTAGCAAATATATAATTGTAAATAAAGATTTAATTCAAGTATTAGGCTTAAATGAAGCTATCATTTTAGGCGAATTGTGTAGTGAATATAGTTATTGGGCTAATAACAATAAATTAGAAGATAATGAGTATTTTTATTCTACTAGAGAAAACATACAAAAAAATACAGGTATTACTCCACACTTTCAAAGGGCAGCAATGAAAAAACTTGAAGAAAAAGGAATTATCTATACAAGAAAAAAAGGAATACCATGTAAAACCTATTATAAAATTGATGAAGATAAAGTAATAGAATATCTAAAAAAGGCACAATTATTCCCAGAAGATTCAGTAGTTAACGAGATGAACAACAAGCAATTAACAGAAGAAACAACAAGTACAAAACAAAGTGAAGAGCAAGACATTGATGTTGTTAATACAAATAATAATAATATAAATAATAAAAAAAATAATAATAAAGAACACACACACGCAGAAACGGAAGAAACAAAAAATCAATTTGCTAAAACCGTTTTTATGACACAAGAAGAATATAACGATTTGATAAAGCAGTATGGTGTTGATTTAACAAAACAACTTATTGAGCAATTAGACTTGTATAAACAAGCTAATAAAAAAAGTTATGATAGTGATTATGCAGCCATTTTAAGATGGGTAACTACTAGAATAAGAGAAATGGAAAAAGAAAAACAAAGGTATAACAACTTTAAAAATAGGCAAAAGCCTAATACAAAAAATTTAGCAAACTTTGAACAAAGAGAATATTCAACAGAATTTTTAAATAGCTTTTTTTGTAATTTTAATAATGATATGGAGGAAAAAGAAAGTGAAAAATGAATTTAAAAAATATTATGAAATGTCAAAAGATACAAAAGAAATGTTAGCCAATTTATATATGATACACGAATTAGAATGCTTATTACCAGAATATGAAAATATTAATATATCAAGTATGAAAGATGAAGAAACAATCATAAAAGTTGCAATAGAATGTTGGTATTATAGCAATATAGATGGTGGAGAAATTGTGCGAAGAATTTTAGATATTTTAAATTGTAGAGATATTACAGTTGATGATTTATCTAAAATTGATACAGAATATCTAATTTATTTGATTACAGAAGATGAAACAGATTTTAAAGAAGATCCAAACAAAACAATTATATTATCAGAGTTTATATATAAAAATTATAAGTGTGCATTTTTTAGAGATGGCACAAGATTAGTTCTTACATTTGAAAAAAATAATCACGTTGAAGTATGTATTTATAATACATTTGAGGAAATTCTATGTCTTATTATTGAAAATAGATTAAATTCACAGAAAGAAACAGTTGAATACTAATACATATAACAAAATTCAAAAATATTTATATAATTATAAAAATATAGATAAGACAATAGAAAGCATAAAATTTGATATGTTAGATTATAACCATTTAGGCTATAATAATTGGCTTAAAGCTATATCTAATAATGGAAAAACATTAGAAGATAAGATACTAGATATAGACAATAATCGTATAATATTAAAATTAAGAAAATGGAAAAAACTAATTAGTGATGTATTAGAAAATTATAAAAAAACTGATAATATAAAATATCAATATATTTGTTTAAAATATTTTGATGATAAAAGTATAGAAGAAATACAAAGTAAATTAAAATTGAATAAAAAAGAGCAAAAAGATATGCAAGTAGAAATTCTGCAGCATATCTTTTTACTTGCTATAAGAAATAATTTATTAAAAGAATATTAGGAGGACTTATGGGAAGATATATTATAAAAGTATGGGAAACAGAAGAAGAGAGAGATTTAGGAGAATCAAATATTGTTGAAACAAATCTTAATGATATAGAACAAGCAATAGGAAAAGCCAAAAAAATAATGAATAATCAAAACTATGCTTCGCTGGAAGTTCAAAATAGTAATGAAAATGAAACTTATTATTTTGTAGATTCAACTGAAGAGAAACACTTTCAAGAAAATATAGAAAAAGCTAAAATGCAAGAAAAAGTTAATATTTATGCTATAGCTGTTGGGAAAAACGAAACCTTTGCAAGTGAAAAATATATGTATGGAAAAGTTGAAGATATTATAACAAAGTTGAAAGAAAATCAAGAATACATTAATAACCCTAAAAATGATGTTGATGAAGAAAATAGAGAATATATAAACGAAGAAACAGAAGGCTTAATAAAGGATTTAGAAGAAAAACACGATAGCAAAGATTTTATTGAATTAGAAGAGAGCCTTATGATAGGATTTTATATTGAAAGAGATTTATCACAAACATTACAAGATTTGCAAGAAGAGTATATGGAAAAAATCACAGAAGGAAACCTAAAAGATATAGGTATTAAAAATGTAATAGCAACTTATTATGAAATGAAAGGTATCTATAATTTGTCAGAGTATAGAGATGATGAAAATAAAGAAAACTGTCCTTCATTTTCGGATTTATACAATGACATTTGCAAATATTTAGGAATAGAAACACAATCCATTATTACAGATGAGGAACGACCTGGCAAATATCAGACAGTTATTACTTTTCAAAATGGTAATTCTAAAGCAATAATATCTAAAGGAAACTATCTTATACATGATATAGCTGAAAATATGAATATTATTAGAGATTCTTATACTATGGAGCCAGAGCAATTAGACAATGATATGGAAATGGAATAAAAAATTTTGAAAATGGGCAGAAATCAAAAAAACAATATGCTAATATTAATTATAGGAGGAACAAGTGGAACAAATACAAGACATAAAACAAGCAGTAGAATTATACAACAAAGGCATAGATACTTTGTTAGGCAATTCTAGTGAATGGAGAGAATTTCTAAAATTCAATTCTAAATTCTATAAATATAAATTCCACGAAAATTTACTATTATATTCACAAGATAAAAACATAACAGCTTGTGCAACATTTGATGATTGGAAAAAAGTTGGCAGATATGTTAAGCCATATTCTAAAAGTCTAAAAACAATATACAACCAAAATGGTAGATTAGGTTTAAAATCTGTATTTGATTTAAAAGATACTAATAGCAAATATGATATAGACTTTAAACTTTGGGAAACTACAGAACTAGAAAGTATTGAGATTTTATCTAGTAAATTAGATATAGATTTAATTAGTACACAGGGAAAATTAAGTAATATCATTGCTACTTATTTAAGTAGTCTTTTAGGTAATAATGACTTTTACGAAACACTAGAATTATCAAAAGAGCAAATATATAATGATGACTTTTTAAGTGCATTTATTGAAAGTGTAACAACAATAGTAATGAATAGATGTAATGCAGAATATGAGCCAGATTTAAGCTATTTTGAAAATATTACAGATAAGCAAGTCTTTAAAAGATTAGGGTATATAGTAAATAAGTGTAGTTATGATTTAATAAGAATTGTAGAATTAGAAATCAAAGAAAAATTAAAAAATAAAGAATGGGAGGTATTATTCAATGAAAGAAATAATATTAATGAAAATGAGCAAAGTATTGGAGGAAACGAGACCAGTGAGGTTTCAAGACTTGATAATGGAAGGAACAATCAACGAGATACTGGAACAATACTCACAAGAGATAGCAAATCAAGAGAAAACAATAGAAGAGCAATTAAAAACAAAACATCAAAAACCAGATACAGACGAGTTCATCGTATTAGCACAATACGAAAACATGATACGCAGTTTGAAAATGGAATTAATAAACAATATGATAGAAGAAAAAGTAAAAGAAATATAGATTATGAAAATGGAGTGGTTCAAACTACTCTTTTTAATTTGCCAGAAATTAATGAGGAAATGCCAAAACAAGCACCAGCAGAAAGTACCTTTTCAGGTTATAAAGTTGGAGATTTAGTCTATTTAGATATGGAAGAACCTCAATATATTAGAAAAATTGATATTGAGAAAAATCAGATTTTAGTTAGTATTAGTCCAGATACAGATTATGTTTTACAAAGATTTTCAATAGAAGAATTTGAAAACATTTTATATAAAAATCCTTTAAATAAAACTACTATCGAAAGTAATAAAACACAAGATTTAGAAAAATTAGAAAAAATAACAGATATTAACCCACTAGAGGAAAACGAAGAAATTGCTGTTATACCTCCCTCACCTATTCCATTTAAAATACCAGATAATCTAAAAGAAGATAGTAGTAGTTTAAAAACAAAATATGAGGAAAATATAAATGCAATAAAACTATTAAAACAATTAGAAGATGAAGATAGACAAGCGACAGATGAGGAAAAAATTATACTTGCAAAATACAATGGCTGGGGTGGACTTTCTAAAGCATTTGAAGAAAGTTCAGAGCAATACTTTGAATTAAAAGAATTATTAACAACAGAAGAATTTGAAAGTAGTAGACAAAGTGCATTAACATCTTTTTATACAGAGCCATATATCATAGACTATATGTATAAAGCAATTCAACGTTTTGGAATAAATGGTAAATGTAGAATTTTAGATCCATCTGCAGGTGTAGGAAATTTTTTAGGAAGAATACCAGAAGAACTACAAAATAGTAGAATAACAGCTATTGAAAAAGATAATCTAACAGGAAGATTATTGAAGAAAATATATACAAATAGTGATGTTCAAATAAAAGGTTATGAAGATACAAAATTAAATAATAGTTATTATGATGTTGCAATTAGCAACATACCATTTCGGAGATTTTGGTGTTTTTGATAGGAGCTATGACAATAGCTTAAAAATACACGATTATTATTTTGAAAAAACTCTTGATAAAGTAAAACCGGGTGGAATCATTGCATTTGTAACAAGTAGATTTACTCTTGATAAACAAGATAGTAAAGTTCGAGAATATATTGAACAAAGAGCAAATTTTTTAGGTGCAGTAAGGTTGCCAAACACTGCATTTAAGAAAATTGCTAATACAGAAGCAATTTCAGATATTATATTCTTGCAGAAAAAAGGAAAAGAACTAGAACAAAATAAAAATTGGATTGATACTTTTGAGCTAAGAGATGGAATAAAAATAAATGATTATTTTGCAACTAATAGATATATGGTTTTAGGAGATATAGATTTTTCTACAAATCAGTATGGAGAAACATTAGATATTTTACCAAATGGAGATTTAAAAGAACAGTTAAATGAAACGATTAAAATGTTACCTAGTAATGTTGTAGATATGGAAGAATTAGGTCAAATCTATGTTGAAGATACACAAAATGCAATAGCAGTAGATGAACAATATAGTAATGTGAAAGATTATACATATACAGAAATCAACGGAAACATTTATTATAGAATTAATGATTATTTATATGAACAAAATAAAAATCAAACTGCTATTGAAAGAATAAAAGGACTTATAAAGGTAAGGACAGCATTAAGAGATTTAATAGATATTGAAAATAAAGATGTACCAGATATTGATATAATTCCATACCAAACAAAATTAAATCAAATATATGATGAATTTGTTAAAAAATATGGATATATAACAGATAGAGGAAATGACCTAGCATTTAGAAATGACGCAGATTACCCTTTACTAATATCATTAGAAAAGCAAAATAAACAAACAAAGGAAATTACAAAAACAGATATATTTTATAAAAGAACAATTAGACCATACAAAGAAATTATACAAACAGAAAGTGCAAAAGAAGGATTAATTGCAAGTATCAATCAAAGAGGTAAAGTAGATATAAAATACATAATGAAACTTTGTGGTAAAGATTATGATACAGTAATAGACGAATTAAAAGGACTTATATATCATAATCCAGAAGTTGCAAAAGAAGGAATTGATGAAGATCTAGCAGGTTGGGAAACTGCTGACCAATATCTTTCTCGGAAATGTGGTAGAAAAGTTAAGAATTGCCGAACAATATGCAAATGAAGATAGTCAATATGAAGAAAATGTAGCAATGCTAAAAGAAATACAACCAGCAAGAATACCAGCAAGTGATATTGAAATTAAGTTAGGTGCAACTTGGATTCCAGAAGAATATATAAATCAATTCATACAAGAAAAGTTTAAAGTTGATGAAAATGATGTATCTGTTATATATCAAAAGAATTTAGGAAAATGGTTTTTTAATAAAAGAGCTTATTGTAATAATGTTGAAATCAATACTATTTATGGTACAAATGATATTACTGCACTTGAATTAACTGTTGACTGTTTAAATTTACACGCAACAAATATATATGACAGAATAGATAATAAAAGTATTATAAACAGAGAAAAAACAATGTTAGCAAGACAAAAACAAGACTTAATAAAAGAGGAATTTAAAAATTGGATTTTTGAAGATAGCGAAAGAAGGCAAATATTAGAAGATATTTATAATAGAAAATTTAATTCTATTGTAGATAGAGAATTTGATGGAAGTCATCTAACATTTCCTGGTATGAATCCAACAATAACTCTCCTACCCCACCAAAAAAATGCAGTTGCTAGAATATTATTTAGTGAAAATTCTACCCTACTTGCCCATGTTGTTGGAGCTGGCAAAACCTATGAAATGATAGCAGGAATAATGGAATTAAAAAGATTAGGTATAGCCAATAAGCCACTTATTATCGTACCAAATCATTTAGTACAAGAAACTGCAAAAAGCTTTTATGAATTATACCCTAACGCTAATTTATTAATTGCAAATAAAGATGATTTTCAAAAACAAAAGCGAAGAATATTTGCAGGAAAGATAACTACAGGAGAATATGACGCTATCATTATGGCACATTCTTCATTTGAAAAAATGCCTATGTCAAAAGAAGTTGAAGAACAACATATTAATAGACAAATTAATGAAATTGAAATAGCAAAACAAGACATAAAAAATCGTTCAACAGTAAAACAATTAGAAAGTGCAAAACAAAGATTAGAAAAACGATTAAAAGTATTATTAGAAAGCAAAACAAGAGATAATGTTATTAATTTTGAAGAAACAGGAATTGATTATTTAATAGTAGATGAGGCACACTTATTCAAAAACTTATATGTGCAAACAAAATTAAATGATGTAGCAGGTGTAACAGGTGCAAACTCTCAAAGAGCTTCTGACTTATATATGAAAACAGAGTTTTTATTAGATAAACAAAATCGGAAAAGGAGTTGTTTTTGCTACTGGTACGCCAGTATCAAACTCACTTTCAGAATTATATGTAATGATGAAATATTTAGAGCCACATATATTAGAAAAAATGGGTATATATAATTTTGATGAATGGGTATCAACATTTGCAGAGGTTACAAATTCTTTAGAATTAGCACCTAGTGGCAAAGGTTATATAGTAAGACAAAGACTTTCAAAGTTTCATAATTTACCAGAATTAATGAGTATATTCCGTATGGTGGCAGATATAAAAACAAAAGATGACTTAAATCTACC
>CAOKJC010000018.1 GCA_948468685.1 uncultured Clostridium sp.
TCTTGTCCTATTTCTCTAAAATATATTTTTCCATCTCTTCCGCTACATGCAAAGCAACTAGCACTTTCTGCTATGTATCCTATATATTCTCTTGCTGTTATTTGATTATCATATACTGCTATTTCCTTTTCTGAGTTAAGAAAAGAAGTAGAACCGTAATTCTACTCCTACTTTTTCACATATATCTTTTGCAACCTCTGCTAATGTTGCATAACCTTTTTGACTTATTAATTCACTTCCATCATAATTAAATTCAAATTTAATCATATTATCTAGTGCTTTAATATTTATTACATTGTCATCTTCGTCATTGTAGTCATCTACATTATATATTCCAATTGGTATTATCTCAAAACTACTGTCATTTGCTGATAAACTTTTTATTGGTATTCCATTTAATGTTCCTACTAGCATTGCATTTACTTCTGCAACTGTTAGTGCATGGTTTATTAGTATTCCATATTCTATTCTTATTTGTTTTGGTATTGGTGTATTTGCTTTTTTATGTATTTGTATCTCTATATATTGGCTTGTGGTTGCTCCTAATTCTAATTCTTTATCAAATAGTATATTACCTTTTTTTAAATCAGTAATATAATCAGTATTTATTAGTACATTATCAAAATATACATTCATTACTGATTGTCTATTTTGATATATATTTTTTTTCCATTCATTGCTTTAAAGTATAAATCTCCAAAATTCTTTCCTTTTAATATATTTGATATATTTACTATCTTTCTTGTAGTAAATACTAAATTAATTTTTCTATTTTTTGTTTCTAATATCATTTTTTTACTCTCCTTTGGAACAACAGTGGCATGATTATAATCTCTTGACCTTTTAAATTACTTATCATGCCACGACCGTTGTTCGCCTGCGAAAAATTGCTCTGCAATTTTTCTGTAGAACGATTTTGTTGTATAGGAAAAATTCGATTTTTCCTATACAACAAAAAAGATTAGAAAAGTACTTTGACTTTCCTATATCATTATTATATTTTTTATTCTATTCAACTGTTGCAAAACCATCTGTTTCTTCAATATCACTTGTTTTGTATATTGTTAATTTATCTTTTAGAAATTCTCCTGCTGTAATTGTATCCATTGTTAATACACAGTTTCCTTGTAAAGTTCTAACAAGTGGTTTTCCTTCTACTTCTGCTGTATCAGCTGGTAATTCAAAGAACCAATAAAGATTTTTTCCTTTTAATCCTCTTAATTTTTTGTGTTGTGTATGTGTATATAGGATTGGTATTTCTATTGTTCCTGCTTTTTTCACTCCTGGTCTTGCAACCTCATAATCTAAATCTAAAACTGTTGCTGTTATTTGTTCTGGTGCTTCTTCTAATGCTGGTATTTCCTCTGTAAATGCTACTTGCACCCTTTCTCCTGTTTTTGTTTCTGAATAATACACTTTTGTTAAAGTGCTTACGTCTGGTGTTTCTCCTGCCATATTTAATTCCTCCTTATTTCTATTTTTCATATTTTTTTATTATTTCTTCTAGGCATTCTTCTACTTTTTGCGGAAGTTTTTCTGCCATTTTGTCTATCTTTTTTTCAAGATTTTCTAATCCTTTTATTTTACATTTAAAACTATCTGCCATTATTTTTTCGTAGTTTGCCTCCTTAATTTTTGTATGGTTATAACCTAGCTTTTTTGATTTTTTATGGAAATCTAACCTATTTATTAAACAGTTTTATGCCTTATTTAGGGCAATTATAAAAGAATGTCGACTTAACTTTTATTTCTGATTATATATATAACACATTTTTTATGTGCTTTTCAGTAACTTTTTGTTCCATTCTAAAAATTTATTTAAATTCTCTATATATCTTCATCTTTGCATATCTTCTCAAATTTATTTAATGCAATACAATTCATCTTCCTTATATATTCATAATTGTAGTTCATTTCATTGGCAACTGTTACTAATGATTTTCCTTGCATATATGTTTTTTCTAAAATTAATTTATATGGTTGTTCTACTTTATCTAGTTGTTTCATAATTTGTTTTTGTTTTTTTTCTTCTTTCAATATTACTTTTAGTATGTCATCAACATCATCTAATAATGTTGATACTTTCTCCGCAATTCTATCTTCTATTGTTTTATTTCCGTTTTGGTATATTTGATAATACTGGAGTTATATTTGTTATACTTGTTTTATATTCTTCTATGTGTTCTGTTCTATCTTTTATCCATTCTTGTGTATATTTATAATTTTTTAAATCTTCTCTTGTCATATCTTTTGTACCTCCTACTTTTTTAAACTAATCCATTTCAACATTTATAGTTTATTAAATCGTACTATTTATTTAGTTTTTGTTCATCTTGTTGTGCATATATTATCATTTGTTTTTATTTTTGTCAAGCATGTTGAACATTTTTATTTTTATATATGCTTATTGCTTAATTTTTTTGACTTTTCAGTTATTATGTTGTACAATATATTTAGTAGAAGGAGGTTTACTATGTTTTTGGGAGACTTAATTAAACAATACAGAACTCAAAACAAAATATCTCAACGCGACTTTGCCAAACTATGCAATTTAAGTCATACATATATAGCTGCTTTAGAAAAAAATATCGATAGTAGAACTGGAAAACCTATTGCCCCTACTCTTGATACTGTTAAACATATTTCTAAGGCTATGAATATGTCTGTTGAAGATGTTTTACATTTACTTGAGAATAATCAAGAATTTGCTTTAAAAAATGAATTCAAAAACTTTAATGTTTCGTATACTCTCATTGATACTGAAGGTCTAGATGAAGATGATATTGCTGAATTAAATAGGTTTATTGAATTTATACGCAACAAAAAGAAAAAAGAAATTAATAATTAACTTAATAATACCAAGGTTTCTAAAAACCTTGGTATTTCTGTTTTTTTAAACTTCCATTATAATTGGTATAATCATTGGATTTCTCTTTGTTTTTGTAAATATATAATCTCTTAAATTATCTCTAACAGTTGACTTAATTGTAGACCAATCTCTTAATCCTTGTTCTTCACAATTTCTAATTTCGTGTCTAACAACATTTTTCACATCATCCATTAGATTTTCTGACTCTCTAACATATACAAATCCTCTTGATATAACATCTGGTCCTGCTACTACTTCTCCTGTTGAAGAATCCATTGTTATAACTATAACAATTAATCCGTCTTGTGATAAATGTTGTCTATCTCTTAATACGATATTTCCAACATCTCCAACTCCTAAACCGTCAACTAAGACTTTTCCATTTGGAACCATTCCATTAAATTTCGCTTCTTCTTCACTAATTTCTAGAACTTTACCATTTTCCATAAATAGTATGTTCTTTGATGGTACTCCCATCATTTGTGCTGTTTCACCATGTGATACTAATTGTCTATATTCTCCATGAACTGGTATAAAGTATTTTGGTTTTGCTAAAGCTAATATCAATTTTTGTTCTTCTTGACATGCATGTCCTGAAACGTGTACATCAGCAAGTGCACTATATACAACTTCTGCTCCTATTTGCATTAATGAGTCTATTACTTTTGATACTAATTTTTCATTTCCTGGTATTGGATTTGCTGATATTATAACTAAGTCATTTGGTGTAATTTTTACTTTTCTATGTTCTCCTGCTGCCATTCTTGTTAATGCTGACATTGTTTCTCCTTGACTTCCTGTTGTTATAATTACTAATTGTTCATCATTATATGTTGCCATCATATCTATATCTATAAATAAATCATCTGGACAATTAATATATCCTAATTCTTTGGCAGTCATAATCATATTTATCATACTTCTACCACAAATTGCTATTTTTCTTTTATATTTTACTGCTGAGTTTACTATTTGTTGAACTCTATGAACATTTGATGCGAATGTTGCTACTACTATTCTTTTTGTACATCCATCAAATAAATCATCAAATACTGGCCCTATTGAGCTTTCAGACATTGTAAATCCTTTTCTTTCTGCATTTGTACTATCTGACATTAATGCAAGTATACCTTGATTTCCAAGTTCTGCTATTCTTCCTAAGTCCATTATTTTTCCATCTATTGGTGTATAGTCTACTTTAAAATCTCCTGTATGTAATATTGTTCCTACTGGTGTTGTTATTGCTAACATTACAGAGTCTGGTATACTATGTGTACTTCTTATAAATTCTACTTTAAAGTTTTTTCCAAAATTAATTGTTTGTCCTTGTGTTATTTCAATTAGCGTTGAGCTTCTTAAAATTTTATGCTCTTCTAATTTGTTTTTTATTAATCCCATTGCTAATTTAGGAGCATACACTGGTATATTTATTTGTTTTAATAAATATGGAACACTTCCTATATGGTCTTCATGACCATGTGTTATTATTAGTCCTTTTATTTTTTGTACATTTCTTTGTAAATATGTTATATCTGGTATAACTAGGTCTATTCCTAGCATGTCATCTTCTGGAAATGATAACCCACAGTCTACTACTATTATCTCATCTTCATATTCAAAAACTGTTATATTTTTTCCTACTTCTAATAACCCTCCTAATGGTATTATTTTTAATTTTGATTTTTTGAATATGTCTTTTCTACTTCCTCTTCTATTTTCTTTTTTATTTTCATTTGTTTTTTTCTCTGTATCATTTAGTATTTTTTCTATTTCTTTTTGTGTTTTCTCTGTATTATTTAATATTTTATCTTTTTCTTTCTTTGTTTCTATTCTATTTTTCCTTTCTTTTAACGTTTCTCCTTTTTCTCTTGTGTTTCTTCTTTCTTCATTTTTTTGTTCTGTTCTTGTTTTTTGATTTCTTGTACTATTATTTGTTCTCCTTCTTGGCTTTTTTTCTACATTTTCTTCCTTAATGTTTAATTTCTCTTGTGTCATTAATTTTCCTCACTTTCTTTCTAATTTTATTTTATATTATATAATTTTAATAAATCCATTTTCATTAAAAAAGTCCTTCTTAAATAGTTGTTTATCTTTTTGATAACAACACATATTTATGTACTAGAAAATTTTTAGAAATTCTTTTAATTTTTTCTAGTACTTATTTATTATTCCCTATTTTCTTTGTTTTTATAATCTTTACTTTCTTTTATATTATATGAAAGTTCTCATAACTTACTATAATATAAATATATTGTATTATCCGTTCTCTTTTTGTTTTTCCGTTCTTTTTTAATTTGGTTTATAAAAATCTCTTTTTTTGCCCTTTGGCAATCTGTTTATTATTATACTA
Source organism: uncultured Clostridium sp. (assembly GCA_948468685.1). Taxonomy (GTDB): domain Bacteria; phylum Bacillota; class Clostridia; order TANB77; family CAG-508; genus CAG-269. The sequence continues at coordinate 5,220 of CAOKJC010000018.1, forward strand.
CAAAATGGATAAAAAGTCAAATTTTACAAACTTTTAACAAAATTTTAACAAAATTAATATTATGGAAAAGGCGAACTTTTCTATAATTTTAAAAGAGAGACAGTTTACACTGTCCCTTTTGACACAACATTATTCTTCTTTACTAGTATTAATTCTGAATAATTTAAATATTTCAACAATTACAAATGGTGCAAAAGCTAATCCTACTAATTCTAATATATTTTGTGTTGGTAATACTGGTATACTAAATATTTCTCTTAATCCAGGTATTAATAAAATTACTAACATTAAAATTGCTGACAATATTACTGCTCCAATTAGTTTCATATTATTGAATATTCCTGTTTTAAATACTGATTTTTTATTATTTCTTACATTAAATACATGCACTAATTCTGAAAATGCTAATGTTACAAATGCCATTGTTTGGCCTACTTCTATTTTAGATTCGTCTAATGTTAATTCTCCAATTGGTGTATTTGTTGTCGCTAATCCTATTACAAATGCAGCAAGTGTTAATAATCCTATCATTGCTCCTTGATATATAACTCTCCATGTCATTCCTTTTGTAAATATTCCTTTTCCTGGTTTTACTGGTTTTCTTTCCATTATATCACTATTTGCTGGGTCAAATGATAGTGCTAATGCTGGTAACGTGTCTGTTACTAGGTTTATCCATAGTATGTGTATTGGTAATAATATTTCTAAACTATTTATGTCTGTTATTCCAAACCAATTTGCAAATAATGGTGTTAATAATGTTGCAAAAAATAATACTACTATTTCTCCTACATTGCTTGATAATAAAAATTGTATTACTTTTAAGATATTGTCATATATTCTTCTTCCTTCTTCTACTGCTGATACTACTGTTGCAAAGTTGTCATCTGTTAATATTACATCTGCTGCTTCTTTTGCTACGTCTGTTCCAACTATTCCCATTGCACATCCTATGTCTGCTTTCTTTAATGCTGGACTATCATTTACTCCATCACCTGTCATTGCTACTACTTCTCCGTTTTTTTGCCATGCTGTTACTATTCTTACTTTATGTTCTGGTGATACTCTTGCATATACTGAATATTTTCTAACATTTTTTTCTAGTTCTTCATCTGTCATTTGCTCTAGTTCTAATCCTGTTATTGCTTCATTTTCATTTTCTAATATTCCTAGCTTTTTAGCTATTGCTGTCGCTGTTATTTTATGGTCTCCTGTAATCATTACTACTTTTATTCCTGCTGTTTTACATTTTTCAACTGCTACTTTTGCTTCTTCTCTTGGTGGGTCTATCATTCCTACCATTCCTATGAATATTAAGTCATTCTCTATTGTTTCCATTTCTTCTTTTGATGGTATGTGGTCAATTTCTTTATATGCACATCCTAATACTCTTAGTGCTTCTCTTGCCATTTCTTCATTTTTTTCTCTTACTTTGTTGATATATTCATTTAAGTCATAACGTACTTCATTGCTTATTTCATATGCTGTACATCTTCTTAATAATTCATCAATTCCACCTTTTGTATATACTATATATTTTCCATTTACTTCATTTACTGTTGTCATTAATTTTCTATCTGAGTCAAATGGTATTTCTTCTACTCTTGGTGTTCTATCATAAATACTTGGGTCAAAATTTAATTTGAATGCCATATCTACTAATGCTGTTTCTGTTGGATCTCCTGTTAGGCTTCCATCATTTGATATTTTTGTGTCATTACATAGCATATTTGCATATATAAGTTTTTTTAGTTCTTCATCAATTTCATTATCTTGTATGTTTTTAGCATCTCTTGTGGCATTATTCCAGAAAATCTTTTCTACTGTCATTTTGTTTTGTGTTAGTGTTCCTGTTTTGTCTGAGCATATTACTGTACTACTTCCTAGCGTCTCTACTGCTGGTAGTTTTTTTACAATTGCATTTCTTTTAACCATTTTTTGTACGCCTATTGCTAATACTATTGTTGATACTGCTACTAGTCCTTCTGGGATTGCTGCTACTGCTAAACTTACTGCTGTCATAAACATATGAATTGCTTCTTTTCCTTGTAATAGTCCAACTAAGAATATTACTACACATATTACTATTGCTGCTATTCCTAATGTTTTTCCTAATTTGTTTAATTTTTGTTGTAGTGGTGTTTCTTGTTCTTCTGTATTGTTTATCATCCCTGCAATTTTTCCTACTTCTGTTGTCATTCCTGTTTCTACAACAATTCCTTTTCCTCTTCCATATGTTACTAGGCTTGATGAAAATAACATATTTTTTCTGTCGCCTATTCCTATTTCTTCATTTTCGATTATTTCTGTAATTTTTTCAACTGGTACCGATTCTCCTGTTAATGAACTTTCTTGTGATTTTAAGTTTACCGCTTCTATAATTCTTAAGTCTGCTGGTATATAATCTCCTGTATCTAATACCACTATGTCTCCTGGTACTAATTCTTTTGCTGGTACTACTTTTAAGTTTCCATTTCTTATAACTTTTGAAGCGTGGTCACTTAATTTTTGTAATGCTTCTAATGATTTTTCTGCTTTACTTTCTTGTGCAATTCCTATAATTGCGTTTACAAGTACTACTATTAGTATTATTACAGTATCTGTTATTCCTTCTCCTTCACTTATTCCTACTATTCCTGATACTATTGCTGCTATTATTAATACAATTATTGAAAAGTCTTTAAATTGGTCTATAAATCTTTGAAGTAATGTTTTCTTTTTTGTTGCTTTTAACTCATTGTATCCTTTTTCCTCTCTTACTTGTTGTACTTGCTCTTCTGTTAGACCTTTTTCTTTGTTTGTTTTTAGTTCTTTTTCAACCTCTTCGATTTTTTTATTGAACCATCTTTTTTCTTCCATCGAAAGTTCCTCCTTATTTTATTTTTTACCAAATTAACTATTATTATGCAATTTACTAGTATATAAAAAGCAAGCCTTCTAAAAGAAATTTAAATATTTGCATTAATTTAAACTTCTTTTAAAAGTCTTGCTTACTTAAAGTTTAAGCTTACTAACCAGATAACTTAAGAGTTATCGCGACTGTTGATTAGTAATTTAAAGCTACTCCCTTTTAATTTGGTGACCCCTACGGGAATCGAACCCATGATTCCACCTTGAGAGGGTGGCGTCTTAACCGCTTGACCAAGGGGCCTTGATATTTTCTTTATTATTTATATCATTTTTTTTCCCTTTAGTCAAGTAGTTCTTTATAATATTTCCAAGCAAGAATTCGTGTTACAGCTTCGTCAATAGTATTTTTCTGAATTGTTCCATTATTTAATGCATTTTTAACTGCATCAATAACTCTCGAATATGTTATTTTAGAATCATCTTTATCTGTTGTATTTTTATCTATTGAAAGAATAATCATATCATTACCTGATGTAATAGCCTTTGTAATTGCTTCTTCTATTGTGTTTTCATCACGAATTGCTCCCATATTTAATGCATCTGTTATAATAATTCCTGTGAATCCTAATTCTTCTCTTAATAACTTATGTATTTTTGGAGAAATCGATGCCTGATTTTGGTCATCTATACTTGTTACAATATTATGGCTAACCATAATACATTCTGCTCCTTCATTAATTCCTGCATGAAATGGTTCTAAATCATTATTATAGATATCTTCATAAGTTCTTTTATCTACTGAACTTCCAATATGTGTGTCTACATTATTTCCATACCCTGGAAAATGTTTTAATGTGTATGATACTCCTAATCCTCTACTTGCACTAATTACTGTTTTTGCAAAAATTGCTGTTTTGTCTTTATCTTGTTGTAATGCTCTATTGTACATATAATCTTTTGGATTATTTGCTACATCAACTACTGGTGCAAAATTAAGGTTAATTCCTAAATTGCTTAAGAAATTACTTTTATTTATGGTATCTTCCTTAATTGCTTCAAATCCTCCATTATTATATATTTGACTTGAAGATTTAAATGGTGTTTCTGAAAGATTTTTGTTACTACTAACTCTTACTACATTTCCACCTTCCTCATCAACTGCAATTAATAATGGAATTTTAGCCTCTGCTTGATATTCTTCTAATGCACTCTTTACTTCTTGTTCTGTTTTTCCTGTAAAAAATTCTTTAAAAAATAGATATCCACCAAATTGGTAACTTGCTAATTCTTTATAATTAGTACTAACAGAATTTCCTATTATAAATAATTGTGCTATTTTTTCCTCTATTGTTAGTGTTTCTAACTTTTGCTGTGCTTTTTCATAATATCTGCCAAAAATTCCATATTCTTCAAATGGATCAATGTAATTTTCTATTATATTTTCTTGCTCTTCAGCTAATTTATTTTCATTTTCGATTGGCTTTTTTAATATTCCATTTTGTTTTAATACATATACTAATATTCCAACTAATATTAATAAAATAATTGTTGTAATTATAAATATTCTTAAATTTACCTTATTACTCTTTTTTATTTTTTGTTCTTGATTTTCTTGCATTTTGAGTTTCTCCTTTTTATATAAGTATTCTAAAAGGTCAATAAATTCTACTCATGTTTTCTTTGCTTTTTATAATTTAATGCTTTTCTAACTTTTATCTTTATTAAAAAGAGAGTTTATCAAATATTTCTTTAAGTCTATTATTTTGTTTAGTTAAATATAAGTATCCTATTAAAGCTTCAAATGCTGTCGCATACATGTAATCCTGTACATTAGCATTTTTAGGCAAATGATGATTTTCTGCATTTCTTCCTCTTCTTACAATATCTTTTTCTTTTTCTGTAAGTTCATCATATATACTATTTAATGTTTCTGCTTGTGCTTTAGCTTTTACATGTTTTATTGCTTGGATATGTAATGCATGTGGTTTCAATTTTGTTTCATTTACTAATTTTGTTCTTATATACATTTCATATACACAATCTCCTATATATGCCCATGTTAATGGTGACATTAAATTTACTTCTTGTTCGTCTTTTTTTAATTCTATAAAATCATTCATTTTTTCTCTCCTTTCGAAAAGCTTCGCTTTTCTCATCGTCATCCAAAAAATTCTTCGAATTTTTTGGATGACAAAGTCAAAAGGAATTCTACATCTATAAACACACTATAATATTTATTAACAAAATATTGTTTTACCTTTAAATTAAATGAAAATTTCATTCCAGTACACAATTCACATCTTTTTTGTTTATTATTCTTTATTTTATATGTTTTATATTTTTCCACTTTTTATAAAATATTACTGTTATAATAATTACTAATATAATTATAGTTATTAATGTATATTGGTTTCCAGCTTGCGGAAATATTCCACTTGATATAGTGTCATCCTTATCTATTGGATTATTTTGATTTTCAATTATCTCTATGTCAAATTTTGTTATTTTTCCTTCATATTCTACTGTTATTGTGTTTATTCCTATTTGGCTATTATCAAAACCTGTTACTTTTATTTTTTCATTTGTTAAACTTATTACATCTGTTGTTTCATCATTATATCTTACTGTTATTTCTCCTTCTGTTAAATCTAAGTTTTCGTAATTTTGTATATACTTTGTTTTTATTGGTCTTGTTTTTATTTCTATTTTTGTAATTTGTTTTGAAATTATTTCTATTTTAAATGTTGATGTTTTTCCTTCATATTCTACTGTTATTGTATTTGTTTCTATTTTGCTATTATCAAAACCTGTTACTTTTATTTTTTCATTTGTTAAACTTATTGTATCTGTTGTTTCATCATTATATCTTACTGTTATTTCTCCTCCTGTTAAATCTAAGTTTTCGTAATTTTGTATATAGTTTGTTTTTGTTGGCACTGTTGTTACTTCTATTCCTGTTATTTGTTTTGGCATTACCTCTACATCACATATTGCTGTTTTATTTCCATCTTCTGTTGTAACTGTTATTCTTGCTTTTCCCACTTTTATTCCTGTTACTACTCCACTTTCACTTACTTTTACTATTGTTTCATCACTACTTTTATATGTTATATTTTTATTTGTTGCATTAGATGGTGAAATTGTTGCTATTAGAGTAAATGTTTCTGCTCTATTTATTTGTACACTCGTTTTATCTAAGGTAATATCGGATATATGAACATAATCTATTGCTTCAAATCTTAAATCATTATTTAAGGCATATTCTTCTGCTGTCGATTTTAAATATCCCTTGATTAAGGTATTTTTACCGATAAGCATTTAATGCTGGTTTTTCTATTGCTGTTACTGTTTTTGGAATGAATATCTCTTTTACTTTATTATTTGAAAATGCCCATGCTTTTATTGTTGCTAATTTGCTATCTAATGGAATTTCAACTTCTTCTAAATTATCACAGTTATAAAATGCAACATCATTTATAACTAATAAAGTATTTGGCAAAGTAACCTTTTTTATAGTTTTATTATTAGCAAAGGCCCAACTATTTATTTCTGTTACCTCGTAACCATCAATGTTTGCAGGTATTATCAATGCAATTGTTTCATTTTCTAATTCTTGCCAAGTTCGTGTATAATTATTAATTGTTATTGCTGTATTATCATTACTTATTGAATAATCAAATTTACCTATTTTAAATTCTTTATCTAATATATTATTATCATATTCATAGAACATATTTTTAATATTATAACCTGAAAGTTTTGACCATTCTATTAAAAAAGTTCCAAATTTTTCTCCTTTTGTTGTTAATTCTTTTGTATCTTTTAAATTTTTAAAAGTTTCTTCTAATGATTTCCACCCTAAATTTTCTTCTTTTGAATTTAATTTTAATATAATTTGGAATGTTATATAAGTTAGTCCATCACCTGAATAATTTCCACTATTAAAATTGCTATTGTATGAATCATAACAATAGTCTATTATTGTCTGATTTTGTCTAATTCCATTAAGTCCAGAAATCTTTAAGTTCAGATTATAATCCGCCATTAAGCCTAAAGTTGTTCCCCAATATTCTGCATCAAAATTAACTTGATTAGCAGTATGTTGATGTCCAAGTTCGTGTGTTATAAAAAATGGTGTATCTGCTCCATTTGCCAAATCATTATGCAATGAGTTTAAATCTACTGTGTTAATCATCCACTGAACTTCAGTTCTACCAGCAATTACATATGCTACTGCACTATAGTAATTAGTGGCTATAATATCTATATTGCCATCATCAACATTCATACCTGTTAAATTTGTTAAATTTTCTCTTACATTTAATAATGTTTTTAACCAATTTGTAATTTCAGATTGTGTTATATTGTTACCTTCTACACTACTTAATTTAAAAACTATTCTAGCTTTTTTATTATTTGAGTTAGTATATGAATATATTTTAAAATTTGAGTCTTCAGATGTCTTTTCTATTTTTATGTTATCAAATAAAACATTTCCTGCACTGTTATTTAATAAAAATCTAATGTTTAATGTTCCATCTACTCCACTTAAACCTACTAATGAAACTTCTTTCCATTCAGTTGTGTCTTGAATAATCTCAGAGCTAGCTGGTGTTTCACTTAGTCTAATTATTGCTCCATGTTGATAATCTAAACTTGTTGAATTAATGCTATTAACTTTTATATCTGCTGTAATTGTATAAAACTCTCTACTTTCTAGTTCTGTATATTTATATTCAAAATATGCTGTGTCATTGTTACTTGAATTTATTTCTAAAGCTGTATTGGTTCCATTCTTACCTCGAACATTTTGTGTGAGTAGTGTTGTTTCATTATTTTTTCCTGTTTCTACAACATATGTGTTAGCATTTACTTTTGATAAAAATATTATTTGAAATGCTACTATTATACTAATACTAATTAATATTTTTTTGTATATAGATATATCACACTTTTTTTTCATATGTTATCTCGTAATCCCTTTCTTTTCTGTCCAAAAGAGACGGTTCTTTTTGGACATTTTTGTCCATTTTTCCCCGTTCTTTATTTAAGATGTGTCCCCAATGGGACAAAATGTCCCATAAAGAACCGTCCCTAATGGGACATTTCTATTGTTATTTTTCCTAATTTGCCATTTCTAAATTCTTCTAATATTAATCTTGCTATTTTTTCTTCATCTATTCTTCCACCAGACATAATACAACCTCTATTTTTTCCCATTTCTAACATAATTTCATATATATTATTATTTTCTGGTCGGTCTTGTGCTAGTTTTTCTTCTATAAATTTTTCTTCTAGTTTATATCTTTCACATAGTTTTTTCCTATAATTTTCTAGTAAGAATTTTGTTAATTGATATGCTATTTCTAATTTGTCAAGTATTTCTTCTTTTATTGTTCCTGTATAGCATAAATTTAACGCTACTTCTTCACTTTCAAATTTTGGCCATAGTACTCCTGGTGTGTCTAATAGCTCTATTTTCTCATTTATTCGTATCCATTGTTTTTGTTTTGTTACTCCTGGTCTATTTCCTACTTCTGCTGTTGTTCTTTTTGATATTCTATTTATAAATGATGATTTTCCTACATTTGGTATTCCTACTATCATTGCTCTTATTCTTCTTCCAGTTCTTCCTTTTTCTGCATGTTGGCTTAATTCTACTTGCATTATTTCTTCTATTTTTTTTATGCAGTCTTCTATTCCTCTTCCTGAATTTGAATCTACTAATACTGCTGGAATATTTTTGCTTTCAAAGTATTTTATCCATAGTTTATTTTGTCTATCATCTGATAAATCGCATTTATTTAATACTACTATTTTTTTCTTGTTTTTTGTTATTTCTGCTATGCTTGGATTTTGGCTTGATTTTGGTATTCTTGCGTCTAATAGTTCTATTACTATATCTACTAATTTTAAGTCTTGTATTATTTGCTTTTTCGTTTTTGCCATATGTCCTGGATACCAGTTGATGTTGGTTTTTGTTGCATTTTGTTCCATTACTTTCACTTCCTTTTATTTATTTTTTCCTAATATTAATGTATCAACATCATTAGGTAATAATGCATGTATGCCCATATTATTAAACATAACAATATTCTCTTTAATGTCATCTACAAACAATATTTCATTTAAATTGCAATTATTAATACGTTGAATAATTTTTACAGCATCGCACTTTAATTCTTGAGTTCCAGCCGAAATCACTTCTATATTTTCATCATAATATTTATGAACAAACTGTTCTTTTGCTTTTAGGTGAAATGAAAATTTCATTCCTGATACACAATACATTTTAACATCTTTATTTTTCAAAATATTAATGAGATGATATATCGAATCTGATATATCACAGGCTTCAATGGTTTCATAAAAAGATTTTGGATTCAAATATGCATTTAAGTAATAGTTTAAACGATTATTTTCATTTTCTTTACGATGTTTTTCGAAATCTTTATCTTTATGAATAGCTAATGTATCATCAAAGTCGAAAATTGCTACTTTAATATTATCTATATCAATTGTTTTATTTTTCATCTCTTCCTTCTCCCATCTTTTATATGTGTTCTTACATCTATTCCTATATCAGCACCACCATCTAATAACTGTTGCTTATTATCCTTGGCTATTTCTTCATAATTACATTGTTCTATAATTATTTTTATCTGCTCTTTCATCCTTTTCTCTATCAAATTGTTCATTTTTATAAAACCAATCTGTTTTTTTATCTTTTGGATTATCTTTTCTATTTTTATCTAATAATAAGTCTATTAAAACTGCTATTGGTAATATTATTCCTATTAAAGAAAACATCAACTCTGTGCTTTGTGCTAAAGTTAAGGTTTCATTTTTTGCTATAATATTTAATTTACTTGTTACATCTTCTCCAAAATATATGGCATGTAAGCCTAGATATAATAAGCTTCCTACTAATTTTCTTTTAACTATTAATACTAAACATAATAGTGTTGCAAATAGTATAACTATTTCTAGTGTACTATTCATAGGTACTACTCCCATAAAGTCTTTTCCTAGTTGTCCTGCTAGTGTTATTATTATTCTTAAAATCCAAAATATAATCATAAACATTACTAATAAATATGTTGAAAGTTTTTTCATTTTTTTCTCTCCTTTATATTTTTCTTATATATTAGGAAATTCTAAAATTTTCCTAATATATGTTTAAGAGCGGATTAGTATCCGCTCTTTTATTAAGATTTTATTGTTTAATCTACAAAATCAAAATCATCTTTAAATTTTTCTTTAAATATTTCGAATACTTTGTTTAATGTATCTTCATCTTCTACACTTACATATGATTCTTCATCTGATTCTTCGTCATCATTGTCTTCCACTTTTAATATTACTACTTCTCCTTCGTCTTCTTCTCCTTCATCTGTTACTGGTAATAATACTACATATTCTTCATCATCTAGTTCTACTAAATCTAAGAATTCAAATCTTACTTCATTTCCTTCTTCATCGTTTAATATTACTATGTTATCTAATTCTTCTCCTTCAAAGTTTTCGTCCATAATTTTATTTTTCTCCCTTCTCTTGGCTTACTTTTTATATTTAACTTTGTTAAATATCATATTTATAATATATTATTTTGTACTTTTTTGCAACTGTTTTTCTATTTTTTATTAATATAAGTTTCCAAAATATAAACTGCAGATATAGTATCTACTATATTCTTCTTTTTATTCTTATTTACTTCTAAAAAGTTCATTGTTTTATGAGCTGCAACAGTTGTTAGTCTTTCATCTATTGTTTCAATTTCTATTTTGTTATATTTACATTTTAATTTGTGTATAAATTGTTCTGTCTTTTCTGCTCTTACTGTTTTTTCCCCTTTTAAATTTAATGGCATTCCAACAACTATTGTGTCTATTTCATATTCAGATAATAGTTCATCTAATCGTCTTAGTATAACTTTATCTGAACCATTTCTTTGTATAGTTTCTAATCCTTGTGCTGTTATATTTAGAGGGTCTGTTATAGCTATTCCAACTCTTGCATCCCCATAGTCAATTCCTAATTTTCTCATATTTTGCTCTTTCCTTAAAAATGTAATTAAATTTCTAATTATTTTTTAGTCTTAGTCTTCTAATCCTAAACCAATATAAGATTTAACCATTTTTTCTAATAGTTCATCTCTTTCTATTGTTCTTATTTTATTTCTTGCATTATTATAACTTGTTATATATGTTGGATCTCCTGATAATATATATCCAACTATTTGATTTATAGGATTATATCCTTTTTCAACTAATGCATCATATACTTCTTTTAATATTTCTTTTGTTTTTGTATTTTCTTCTCTTTCAACTTGAAAGTTCATTGTTTTATCAAAATCCATTCTCTTACCTCCATTCTCTATTTTATATTAAATTCGGAAAAGAATTGTTATTTGACTAGGCGCACTCAATTAGAAATTTATGAGGCGTACTGGTGTACGTTGATTAAATTTCTAATTAAGTGCAACAACGTCAAATGGCAATTATTTTTCGAATTAGATGTTAGTAATATCACTTTCAGTTATATCACAATTATCTAAGTATTCTTCTTGCTTTTTCAATATTTCTTCTAATCCAGTTCCTTTGTAATATGTAGATACTGTAAAGTTTAGCCTTGGAAACACTCCTGTTTCTTCTAATTCTATTTTTGTATTTTCTATTTTTTCCTTTAAGTCATTTACATATTCAACAACACCATTTATTTCTACTCCTGAAAATGCTATAACAAATTTCGGTCCCATATATCTTACAAATACGTATTGATCTGATATATTATCTTTTATGTAATCACTTATTTTAATTATTACTTCATTTCCTAGTTCTCTTGAACATTTTTGATTTATTTCTGGTAAGTTTGTTATTTTAAACATGCATATTGTTGATGTGGTATATTGATCTATAATTTTTCTTCCTTCTCCATATAAATATTCTTCTGAATATAATCCTGAGAATAAATCTTTTCTTACTATACTTTCAAGTGTTTTTTGGTGTACTACTGTCTTTAATACTGATACTATATTGTCTTTTATTACTTCTAATACAGTTGTATCTACATTATCAAAATCATGTGGCGTTCCGCTTTCTATTATCCAATATCCTATATACACATTATCTATGTATAGAGGAAAAAATATTGCTGATTTTGCTCTTTCAAATTCCATTTGCTGATATGGTAATCTTTCTTGGTCATTATTTACTGTAACATATTTAGGTGTTGCTTGTGCTATACTATCTTTAAACATATCTACATCTTGTAGTGTTTTTAATGCTTGCCAATGTCTTTCATCTACATTTGATGCTTTTATTTCATATTCTGCTCCATTAAATACTACAATAGTAGAATATTTTATTTCATATTTTTCTATTAGTATGTTGTTTATTTTCTTTATTTTGTCATCTACTTTAGATGTTTCTCCTATTGTACTCATAAATTCTTGAACTACAGACAAATTGTTTATTTTTTTACTCATATTCTTATATGTTTGTATTTTTTTGTGTATGCTAAGATTATAACATACTAGTCCAACTACTAGTATTATTAAAAATACTACAATTACAATTAACACAGCTTTCCCTCCTAATGTTCCTTTTTAATATTTATTTTTCATTTGATTAAGTGTTGCATTAATACTTGGTGTAAATCCATTCTTTTCTATTTTTGGTGGTGTATACGTTCCTCTTCCCGATACTATTGGATATACCATACTTGATAGTTCATTTAATGCTTGCATTATATTTTTAGGATATCCTTTTATTGAAATTTCACAGTTTATTACTCCTTCTAAATATCTAGTATAAACTTCTTGATTAAATGGAATTGTTATATGTTTTATTGTATCTTTATTAAATAATTCTGTCATAAATGACATTGCTGGGTCATTATACATAGACATTCCATCTATAATTGTCTTTTCTTTTACTTTTCTTAATTCTATAGCTTTATTTAATACTATTCTTAATTTATTTTCTCTTAAAATATTTTTTGTTTTTAATTCTCTTAAAAATGCTGTTAATGGTTGCATTGTTAAAATATCAAAGCTTTGTACAAGATATATTTCTTGTGTTTTTTCAAAATAAGACATTGGGGTATCAAAATCACAATCTATTAATATTAAAGAATGCTTCATTAATAATGTTTGTAATATTTTACCAGCATTTTCTATTCCTTCTGTTTCATCTGGTAATGATGTATATACTGTTAAGTTTTTGTTAACTTGTATTCCTTTTGCATTTCCTTGTAATAAATTGCTTATACTTTCCATTGCTATTTTTCTTAATTCTTCTTCATTTCTATTATAGATATAATAAGAATTTCTATTTTTTGTTGTATCTAAAATTGCTGTATTTATTCCCATTTGCGATGTTATTTCTGCTAAATTATTTATAATAAATGATGTTCCATTTTTACTTGTTCCTATAAAACTTGCTATTTTTCTGTCTGGTGTTAATAAATTTGAAATATCAACATCACTATAATTCATATCAGTTCTTTGTATATGATTTATTTTTTGTGTTTCTATTTCTGACATTACCGCATTTCTAATATTTGTTTCTTCCTTTGCTCCTTCAAATCTTGGCGAACTTACCACTTGTTCTTTTTCATCTTTAGAATTTGATAATATAGTATCTTCTGTATCTATATCTTCAAATCCTGGCAATATAGAATCATTTGTATCTATGTCTTCAAGTCCTGGTAACATATTATCTTCTGTATTTATGTCTTCAAGTCCTGGTAACATATTATCATCTGTATCTATGTCTTCAAATCCTGGTAACATATTATCATCTGTATCTATGTCTTCAAATCCTGGTAACATATTATCATCTGTATCTATGTCTTCAAATCCTGGTAATATTTTATCTTCTATATCAATATCTTCAAGTCCTGGTAGCACATTATCTTGTGCATCTATATCTTCAAACCCTGGTAACATATTATCTTCAGTATTAGTTTTTGATAAATCAAATCTTTCTTGTTCTTCAGCAACAATATTTTTTCTTGGTCTTCCTCTTCCTCTTTTTGGAGTTGTTGTCTCATTTTGTATTGGAACAGGATTTTTTCTTGGTCTTCCTCTTTTTCTTTTCTTTTCTTCTACTTCTATTTCTTCAATTTCTGGCTCTAATATTGGTTGTGTTATAGGTGTTTCAATTTGATTTAATATATTTTCTAAATCATCTTTATTTTCTTCTTTTCTTTGAATTTTTTCTTCAAATGCTGGTCCAATTTTTCTTATATCTGTTCTTACTTTTTCTTCTTTATAATTAATTTCATTTTGTCTTATTTTTTCATTATTTAAATTTAATTCATTTATTTTGCTTTCTGTGTTACTTACTTCAAATGGTCTAACTTCGTTTTTTACTTTTCCTAATTTTTTTGTGCTATTCATATTAACAGATGATGGTATAATTACTGGCTTTGAAAGTACTCCTTCTCCATTATTACTTTTTAAAAGTTTTTCACTTGTTCCCTCTGTTGCTTTTTGTACAGTTGATACTGCTCTTAAATTGTCTGAAACTTTACTATTAAATGAAATTATTTGTTGGTATTTTGGTGATTGTTCCTCTAGTACTGCTCTTACATTTAATGGTAAAAACTTACTTATTATTCTTAGTTGAATATCATTATATTGTGATGCAATATTATCAAAACTATCTACATATTTTCTTTCATCTTTTCCAAGTCTTTTATAATGTGCTAATATATTTTGTATTTCAACTTCACTTACATCATTCTCATTTTCTGATTGATATGATACATCATCAGAGTCTATTTTATAGTATATTTTTGCTTCTTTTTTAGTTCTTGGTTTATTTAATAGATTACATACTTTATCAACACTTCTATCATTTCCTAATAGTGCATTATAAATTCCTATTCCAAATATTTTTACTAACATTTCCTCTGATTTTATTCTTCTGTCTAATGTAATTAGTATTATTGGAATGTCATCTCCTTTTAAATTTGCCGCTTCATCACTTATACTGTCTAATTTATCAAATAAAAATTTATCTATTTGTGTATCTTGAGTGTTCGTAAAGGCTTCTAATTCTTCACTTATTACAATTCTATCATAGCTTTTGTCTTTTTGTAATTCTTTTAGTATTGCATTAAAGTAATAAACATTTTTATATGAAATTATTTCTTTATAATCTTTTTGATATCTTTTTACAATTGATTCTGATATTTCTTCATTACTTACAGCAAACAAAACTTTCATTCGTTATCCCTCATTTCTTCTATAGCTTAATTAAGCTTTTAACCTCTTCCAAATTTTACAAACATTGCAAATGCTAGTGGTAAAACTTGACATATTATTAATAGTGTAACAAAGGTTACTATTAATCCCATTCCTTTTTCTAATGTATCCAATTTTCTTATACCTATTATGTATCTATGTATAGCACCTATTGTTATTCCTAAAAAACAAAATGGTATACTATATATTCTTACTATATTTAATATATATGCTACTAGTCCATAAATATCTGATCCATATTTATCTTGGTATTCTTTAAGAGATTTTGTTTGACCTTCCTTTAATTCTACTATTTTACTTTCTGTTTCATTATCAATTATTCTTTCTGCTGCATATACTTTATTTGTAAATGTAAATATTCCTAATAATACTATTAATAGTGCAAATATTGCTATTGTTTTTTTCATTATTTTTGCCCCTTCCTTATATTCAAAAAAATCTTCTAATTTGCGTTTTTTATACTTATACATCATACAATAAGTTGGGAAAAATATCAAGGAATTTTTCAAAAAAAGTATAAATTATTAAAAATTAATAGAAAGCTCTATTTTTGAACTTCCTATTAATTCTTTTAAACTTTATAATTTATTATATAAATACTTCATATGTGAAAATACTGCATTTGCCCAATTTTTATCAGTTGCATATCTAGTATTAACTCCTGTTAGCGTTGGTCCATTGTAATATGTCCCTGCTGCTGTTTCTCCGCCATATATGCTTGTCCCTTTTGGATTTAAGTAATATTTCACAAAAACTCTTGCAATAAGGTCTATGCTTTGCGAATAATCATTATATGTATATGCTGAGTTATATGGACTTGAATCATATGCACCATATCCAAATAAATTGTTTTTTTGTAATGCTATTTGTGATGTTCCCCATGCACTCTCATGAATTCCTACTGATGCAACGAATATTCCATTTATATTATATTGTTTTTCTATGTAATAGAAATATTCTGCATTATCACTGAATATTTTATTTGTATCTTTACTATCTAATAATACTTTTTTAAATTGTTCTAATGTTAATCCACTTGGTTTGTTTAGTTGCATATTAAATGTAAGTCCTAATAATAACTGTTGTTTTGTTTTTTCTGATGTTTGACTTTCATATTGTTGTTCTTTATTTGATTTTAAATTTATATATGTAGTGCATTCTGATTTTATCCATCCACTCATATCTTGATACGATACTT
>CAOKJC010000019.1 GCA_948468685.1 uncultured Clostridium sp.
CAATAAAATTTGGGATAAGATTTATGGGATATACGATTGCTTTTATATCTAATAATTTAATAATAACTTTAATAGCAATAACATGGTCATTACTTATATCAACTGCATATGAAAATATATGTGATGGTGTATATATAAATCGTGTAGAGAATGAGTCTCAGCTATCATTTGCAAATATAAGATATATAATAAAATTTTTAGGTGAAGCAATAGGAGTATTCCTTTGTGGAATAATGTACGAAATAGGACTTAAATACATGTTTGGATTATCTGCAATATTTATGATTTTTCAGATAGGACTAGCATATTATTTAATTCATTTAAGAAGGGTGGAGAAAGCACAGAATGAGTAAGAGGATAACTTTGATAAGTTTTATAGAACAAAGTGGAATAAGAAAAATTGAAAATTTAATGAATACAATAACAGAAAACACTTGTAAAGTACCATATGGAATTAATGATGAAAAGAGATACGAAATAGATAACTTGCCATATCATTTTACTATTTTTGCAACTAGCAAAGAAAATCAAGACAAAATATTAGAAATAGCAGAAAGTATAAATATTGATAAGATACAATTAAAAGTAAATGATATAAAGATAATGAATGCAAAGAGAGATAGTTATTGCTTATATTTATCGATAGAGGAAAACCAACTAATAAAGGAATTACAGAGAATATTCTATAATAAATTTCCAAAGGAAAAATATAATCCAGATGACTTTATTTTTCATATCACTTTACATATTGATAATGATTACAATAAAATTTTAAAAATGCAAAATATATTAAAACAGAACTTTAAACCTTTTTCTTTAGAATTTAATATGTTAGCATTATTTGATTATCCTGGAGAGATGATTAAGAAGATTAATTTTAATAAAAAAGAATAATATAATTTGGAGATGAATTTAAAAATGAAATATGTAGGAAGTAAAGAAGAAAATATAGAATATAGAAAAAGACCAGGAGCATATACAATTATTATAAACCAAAATGATGATAAAGTAGGAATTGTAACTGATGGAGAAGACTATTTTTACTTAGGTGGAGGCATAGAAAAAGGAGAAACAGAATTAGAAGCTTTAAAAAGAGAACTAATTGAAGAATCAGGATATACAATTAAAAATATAAGAAAATTTAATGAAGTAGGTTCTTATATATATGCAGAAGACAAAGGATTTTTAGATGTAGAGGCTTATGTTTATATTGCAGAATTTGATGAAAAGGTTGCGGAACCAATTGAAAAAGATCATACTGTATTATGGGTAAAGCCAGAAGAATATAAGGACAAGATGTTTAGAGAATGGCAAAGATATGTTATGGAACGATTTATAGAAGAAAAGAGACGAATATATTATTAAAAATAGTGTTAAAGGAAAAATGAAATAAAATGGAAAATAAGAATGTAGTAATAGGAATAGAAGGAACAGTAGGAGCAGGAAAAACAAGTATATGTAGGCAACTATTAGGAAAAATTGAAAATTCAATTATATTACATGGTGGAAATATATATAGAGCAATTGTATATGGAATTATAGAATTACATAAAAATAAGCAGGAGTTAAAAAACATTGATGTATTTGAAATAATGAAACAGTTAGAAATTGATATAAAATTAGAGAACAGAGAAACTATAGTATATATGAAAGGAAAAGAGATAGAAGAAAAAAATTTGCAATCAGATAAAATATCAATAGCAGTATCCCAAGTAAGTAATGTAGCAAATAATGAAAAATTATATCAATTTGGTAAAATGTTAATAGACGAATTTAGGAAAAATTATAATGTAATATTATCTTCAAGAGATATTGTGAGAATGTATCCAGATTTTACATATCATTTTTTTATTGATGCTTCGATAGAAGAGAGAATAAATAGAAAATATATGCAATACAATAAAGAAATAGAAAAAGAGAAGATAAGAAAAATGATAGAAGAAAGAGATAAATTGCAAGAAAAGACAGGCTATTATAAAATATATCCTCAGACCAAGATAATAGATGTTACAAGATGCAAGACAGTTGAAGAAGCAGCAGAAAAAGTATTTCAAAATATAGATATTACGAAAGGAAAATATAATGTATAAAATGAATTTTTTAGGAATAATAGTATCTTATTTATACATAGGAATAGTCATATTAAGTGCAAAAATATTTAAGAAAAGAGGAACTGAATTTAGTAGAAAGTTTATACATATAATGTTAGGAAATTGGTGGTTTATAGCGATGTACTTCTTTACAAACGTATGGTTTGCAATGTTTGTACCAATAACTTTTGTAATAATAAACTATATATCATACAAAAAGAATTTAATAAAAGTAATGGAAAGAGACAAACAAGATGGAATAGGTACAGTCTATTATGCAATTACATTATTGATATTAACGATTGTATCATTTGGGATATATAAAGAGCCACTGTTAGGATTAATTCCTAATCTAATTATGGCGTATGGTGATGGACTAGCAGCTGTATTTGGTAAACTTATAAAGAGTAAAAAATACAAAATTAATGGAACGAAAAAATCTTATGCAGGTTCATTTACAATGTTCATAGTTACAACATTATTTGTTGGAATTTATTTATTATCAAAATATAATGAAGTATTTTGGCAAACAGGACATTGGCCACTGATAACAGTAATGATGGCATATTGTATAATGGTAATAGAAGCGATATCAAGTAAAGGAATTGATAATATAAGTGTACCAATAAGTACTTTAATTATGCTTATATTAATATAGTATATCTACCAAACTATTTTGAAATAATAAAAAAGGAGACCAACTATGACTAATAACCAACTATATAAACACTTTGTAATAACAAGATTTAACATAAGAGCAAATTATGGATGCAAATTAAAAAATCCAGACAATAACCCAATGCTACGAATATTAGATGAAGATTATTTAGAAGAAAGATTTAATATCTTTGAAAAATACACAATGCAATCTATGAAAAAGCAAACAAATCAAAATTTTACATGGTTAATTTTATTTCATAAAAGAACACCAGATAAATTTAAACAAAAAATTCAACAATTAAAAAAAGAATTGAACTTTGAAGATTTATATTTTGATGATGAAAATAAATTTGATTTTTTAGACTATTGCAATAATCAAGAAGAAGAAACAGAATGGTTTATAACAACGCGAATTGATAATGATGATATGTTTGCAAAAGACTATATTAATAAGATTCAAGAATATGCTAATGAAAATTTACATACATCAATATTATCTTTTGAGAGAGGAATAAAATATGATTTAAACTCTAAAAAAATATATGAATATGAAAGAAAAGATAATCATTTTTTATCAATGATAGGAACGAAAGAAGAATGTATATTACAATATAATCATGCAAAAATTTTTAATAGTGAAAAAGAAGTAGTAATGCTAAATTCAGATAAACCTATGTGGACTGAAATTATACATGAATCTAATGTTATAAACAGAATAAAAGAAGAAGATATAGAAAAAGAAGAACAAGAAATTTAGGAGAAAAGATGAAGTTTTTTAAAACAATAATATCAAGTTTAAAACATACAAAAATGCTCATAGTAATATTTTTTGTATTAAGCATAATGTTAAATTATTTAACAACTTATATACCAATAGTAATACAATACTTTATTGATATAGTATTAAAGCAAAGAACTACACCAAATGAAATATTAGATTTGGTAGTTAACTTATATGAAAACAAAATTGGATTTATAGCAACCATATGCATAGTGCTTATAATTATTCAAGTAGTTATTATGATTTTTACATATTTAAGAAGTGTTATAAAAACAAAAATAATACAAGAATTTCAATATGAAATAAAATTAAAATTATTCAATCACATCCAAAATCTAACATATCAAGATTTTTATAACAATTCGCTAGCAGATTTAGTTCAAAATTCTAGTGATGATGTAAATAATATTATTAACTTTATAGATAAACAGCTTACATATATTTTAGATATAGCATTGATAATAATATTTGCAATTGGACAATTAATAACAATAGACTTTAGACTATCTAGTATAATGATATTTTTATCATGCTTTATCATTTTTTCATCAATTATATATTGCAAAAAATCTAAAGCTATTATTCAAAAGAGAATAGAGATACAAAGAAAGCTATATTCAAAAATGGATGATAACTTTAACAACTTAAAGTTTATAAAATTAAATAACTTACAAGAAAAAGAAGAACAAGAATTTGAAAAAATAGTAAAAGAAAGCAATAAATTTAACAAAGAAAAAGTAAAGATGGATTCAAATTACAATATTGGTGTAGAAAATGTTGTAAAACTAGGGCCACCATTAATATTTATTTTAAGTAGTTATTTGTATATGATAGGAAGTATCTCAATTGGTTCTATATATGTTACATTAAGCTATTCAAATAAAGTAACAAAATCATTTACAGATGTAGCAGATATATTAGAAGCTTTAAATTTATTTAGAGAATCATATAAAAGATTAAATAATCTTCTTGAACTTACAATAGAAGAGGAAAAGATATCAAACAATATAGAAATAAAAGATAGAACAATAACATTTGAAAATGCTAATATTATGATAAATGGAACTATAATATTAGAAAATTTAAACTTTAAAATAAAAGAAAACGAAAAAACAGTTGTTATAGGTAGCACAGGAAGTGGAAAATCAATTTTATTAAAAACTTTGATAGGATTTTATGACTATACTGGAAGTATAAAAATAGGAGATATTGAAATAAGGAATTTGAATAAAAAATTAATTAGAGAAAATATATGTCTACTTCTACAAGATTCTTATTTATTTTCAAGAACAATAGCAGAAAACATAAAAATCTTAGTGCCATATATGCCAAATGAAGAAATGATAAATATCTCTAAATTCTTTGCGCTAGACAATGATGTTCAAAAATTAAAAGAAGGATATAATAGCAAAATAGGAAAAAAAGGAATTGCATTATCAAAAGGACAAAGACAAAGGTTAATCTTAGTAAGAGCATTTACTAAACTAAAACCAATTATGATTTTTGATGATTCATTTAGTGCAATAGATAGAATTAACAAAAAACAAATACTAGATAATTTAATGAGTTTAGAAGATAAGTTTACTAAAATTATAATAACACATGATATTGGACTAGCACCAAGTTTTGATAAAATTATTTATATAAATAATAAAAATGTAATAGTTGGAAAACATGAAGAATTATTAGAAAATGAAAATTATAATAGAGTATATAAATTAAATCAAGATAAAATAGAGGAAGAATATATATGAATAAAGAGACTTTAAAAGAAATGTTTAATTTTACTAAAAATAAAAAGGAAACGATTATAATAGGGATTATATTAGCTACGCAATTATTAGTTTATACTTTTTCATATCCATTTATTATGCAAAAAGTAGTAGATAAAGCTATACCAGAAAAAGATATAAATTTAGTTATTTCCTTATCAGTTATTTTAATAATAATTGTAATAATAAGATTTATAACAGATAGATACTCTGAAATAAGAAGAAAAAATTGTTATAATGATAATGATGCTGAAATAAAAAATAAAATTTTTAAAAGTATCCAAGAAGCAAAAGTAAGTGAACTAGATAAAATACAGGCAGGAAACTTATTTGAGATTGTAGGACAACAAGCGTTAGAAGCGTCTCAATTATTTGTATGGAATTTTGTAGGAATCATAAGTGTAAGATTAGGTCTAACCATAGCGATATCCATCATACTATTGATATTGAATTTGAAATTAGGATTGATAATATTAGGAACATTTATTATTTCATATTTGATTTTAGTTCCATTTTACCTAAAAACAATAAAGGTGTATAGAAATCTACAAAGAATAGTAATAGATTTGCAAGGGAATATAAATGAATATATAGAGGCTTATAGTACAACAAAAACATTAAAATTAGAAGAGATAAATTTAACTGAAATTAGTAAGATGTTAGATAAATGTAAAGCAGAAATGGTAAAATCAAGTAAAATTATAGCGATACATAATGGATTATTTTCTTTATTAACATTTGGAGCAGTTATATCAATTTTAATAATAGGAGGTAATGAACTAAGTTTAGGAATAGGAATGGCTTCTACAATCATGCTTATGGTTGATTATGTAGATGATATAAATAGACATATGAAATCATTATTAGAACATGTACATGGACTTAATAATAGATATAATTGTTTCTTAAATGTATTGAAAATGTCAAAAATAGAGAAAGAAAAAGATGAAGGTATAAAGAGATTAGATAGTATAAAAACATTAGAATTTAAAGATGTAAGTTTAACATATGATGGAGTAAATACAATATTAGATAGGATTAGCTTCAAAGTAAATAAACCAACACAAATTGCAATAGTAGGAAGAAGCGGAGCAGGTAAAACATCTCTTGTAAATTTATTACCTAGATTTTATGATATAGGTAGTGGTAGTATTTTAATAAATGAAACTGATTATAGAGAATATAAATTAGAAGAATTAAGAAACAATATTGCTTATGTATTTCAAGAGCCAGTAATATTTGATAAAACTATATTAGAAAATATACAATTTGGAAATAAAAAGAATATAGAAGAAAGACAAATTAAAGATGTATGTAAGAAAATTGGATTAGATTGCAAAATTAGACAGTTACCAAATGGATATAATACAATAATGAATTCAAAATCAGATTTACTATCATATGGAGAAAAACAATTATTGAGCTTTGCAAGAGCAATATTAAAAAATGCAGATTTAATAATATTAGATGAAGTAACATCAAATTTAGATTTTGAATTTGAAGAAGCCATCATGAAAGCAACAAAAGAAATATTAAATAATAAAATTTCTTTTGTAATTGCACATAGACTTAATACAATAAAAAATGCAGACTTAATCATGTTTATTGAAGATAAACAGATTGTAGAAATGGGAAGTCATGAAGAACTCATCAAGAAGCATGGATATTATTATAATTTATATATGAGCAAAGAAAAAATTTAAATATGAGAATTTATTCAAGTATCAGTAAGTATATGCTGATACTTATTTTTTTGTGTATACCTAAATGAATTAAAATATAAATAAGTCTTGTAAATATTTGTAAAAGACTATGAAAGATTAAAAAAATGTGATATATTATAGACATAAAATTTAGGAGGATTTAAATGGAGGAATTAATTGATATATTGGATGAATATGGAAATAAAACTGGAGAAACTGTAACAAGAAAACAAGTTCATGAAAAAGGTTTATGGCATAGAATAATTGTAGTTTCAATTATTGATAAAAATGGACATATATTGATGCAACAAAGGTCAAATAATAAAGAATCAAACCCAGGTAAATGGGATGTGTCAGCAGCAGGACATGTATCAAGTGGACAAACATCAGTAGAAGCAGCTATAAGAGAAACTTCAGAAGAATTAGGAATTGAAATACAAGAGAAAGAACTAAAATATATACTTACATATAAAAATGAAAGAAAAATAAAAGAAGGTTATATTGATAGACAAATTTATGATTGCTATATTGTAAATAGAGATGAAATTGATGTAAGAAAAATAAAAGTACAAGAGAGCGAAGTAGAACAAGTAAAATTATGCGAACTTAATGAATTTAAAGAACTTTTAGCAAATAAAACAGTAGTAAACAGAGAAGAATTATACAAAGAAGTTATAAAATACTTGAAATAGATCAATAAATAAATAGAAAAAGCTGTAATACCTTTTCGGAGGTGGATTTTTTGTTAGAAATGAGGTAAAAATGAAAGTAAAAAACGGAAAATTTTGTTTAACATTCCATTTTACGATATACTTGAAATGAAAAATACATTATCAGAAAATAAAAACACAAAAAAGACACAAAAAATCAATAGATAAGAAACAAAAGTAATATATAATCCAAATAACCAAAAAAGGAAAAAGTTGAAAAATAAATATTCTCAACTAAAAACATACCTAAATAAAGAAAAGAGGTAAAAATGGAAAGTATATTAGAAAATGAAAAACAAATAATAAAAAACAATCAATTAATAAAAGGTAAAAAACAATATAGTGAATTTGAAATGATAATGATGATATATCAAAAAGCAATAGACAACATAACGAAAAAAATTACAAACATAAAACAAGTACTAAGTGAAGATTATCAATATGACATAATAATTAATGTAACAAACAGACTAAAAAGTCCAGAAAGCATATTAGAAAAAATGCAAAGGAAAAAGATAAACATTAATTATGAAAATATGATTGAAAAAATTAATGATATTGCTGGAATAAGAATTACTTGTAATTATAAAGATGACATTTATAAAATAAGAAATATTATTAGAGCTCAAGAAGATATAAAAGTTTTAAAAGAAAAAGACTACATAAAAAAGACAAAGAAAAGCGGATATTCTGCATATCATATGATAGTAGAAGTGCCAGTGGAAATAAAAAAAGAAAAAATATATATAAAAGCAGAAATTCAGATAAGAACAGTACTAATGGATTTTTGGGCAACTGCAGAGCATAAAGTAAAATACAAACCAATTAATAGACTATCAAATATAGATTCAATAAAACTATCTATATATGCAAAAATAATAAATTATATAAGTGATAAGATGATGAAATTATATAGAAAGCAAAATTCTGGAGGACTAAAAATATACAAGTAATAATAGAATTATAAAAAGTTAGAGTGCAGAAAAATTCCGCACTCTAACTTTTAGAACTTTAGAAATCGCCTCTATAATCATAAAGTTCAACTACTTTTTTAGGAAAAGGTTTCAAAGGCTCAGAAATATCAATACCTAATTCTTCGCCAATTGAAGTAATTAAGTAAGGAAGCTTTGTCATTGCTTCAATATTCCATTGTGAGGGCATTTGTGCCACTGTTCCAAGTTCAATATAATAAGTTGACATTTTTTTACAGTGTTCTCTTAAAAACATAGTAAGATTTTTGTCATATTGATTATTAAAGAATTCACCACGCCTAGTCAAATTTATGATTAAAGCAAAGTTTTGAACATACAATGAAGTATAACGACCATATAAAAAGTTTTTCTTTTCATGAAGAATAACATTAGCAATTCCTGACTCTGTAAATTTACTTTCAATATCAGTAGCAGTAGGCAATTGATCCCACTCATAAAATACATGAATTGTAGGGTAGATCTTGAGTTTGCTTGCAATAGCAGAAATATCTAAATCTGATACAAACTTCTCACCATCAATTAAAGCCTTCTGGTTTTCAGAAATTAACTTACTTGACCAACTATCATCAAAAATAATGGTTGGAGCAAGAGTTGATACCATTGAAATCATACCGCTTTCTTCTCCAGTATTATCTTCAGGATTAAAATAAGATACTATTTTAACTTTATTATCTTCTTGATAAATATCAGATAATGTAGATTTTTCAACACCAGTAAGAAGCAGAAAATTAAAGCCTTTTTTTGCACAAATTTCTGCAACATATTTAATATCAGGAGTTCTTCCAGAATATGAAATACCTATTACTAAATCATATTTAGGATTCCACTCACCAAAATTAACATGATCAAATTGCGTTAAAATTTTAATAGCAGTTTGCGGGGGTGCAGCTTCTACATAAGGCGTTCGAACTTTATCACCAACTGCATGTTTTGCAAATATTGCTGCAGGATAAGAACCACCAGCTCCAACAATCATAATTTTCATTGGAGTAAAGTTCTTTTCTTTATACAAATCCCACATATAACGTTTTAATTCTTTTGTTGCATCTGTTTCCTCTGCCTTCCGAAGCCTTTCTGGAATTAAATTAACTTGTTGTCTACTTACAAAGTCTTTTCTCATAGTTTTTCCTCCTAACAGTTGTTTTTAGAGAATTTTAAAGTTACCATTTTTCGTATAATTACGAAACAAGTAATATTTTATCACGAATTTATGTAAATTTCAATTACTTACAGAAAAAATTGACAAAAGAGATTATTCTTCGCTTAAAGTATCATCATTTTCAATCCATTTTTGTACTTCTTCGATTCTATATTCTGTTTTAGAGTCTCTCATTACTACTTTTTCAATACCTGCATTAATAATCATTCTCTTACATAATGTACAAGGATAATTATCTGTAACATACTTATCGTTTCTTTTATTTATCCCTACCAAATATAATGTGGCGCCTATCATATCTTTTCTTTTTGCACTTATTATTGCATTTTGTTCACTATGAACTGAACGACAAATTTCATAACCTGCTCCACTTGGAGCATCATTTTGTTTTCTTCTACAATAGCCTAAATCCAAACAATTTTTCCTTCCTCTTGGTGCACCAGTATAACCAGTTGATATTATTTCATCATTTTTTACAATTACACTACCATAATTGTTTCTTAAACAAGTACCTCTTTTAGTAACTGTTTCTGCTATGTCTAAATAATAATTTATTTTATCAACTCTATTCATAATAATATCCTCCTTTTATTATTTTATCATAATCACTTTATTTGTACAATAATTTTAAAATATTTTACAAGACAAAACATAAAATTTACATTTTCTACAATATTCGCAATTGGGTAAAATTTTTATATTAAAGTAATTATAAAAAACACTTTCTTTTTATCTACTCTTATGATAATATATGAAAAAATAGAGAAAGGATAAAAAAGAAAGTGATTAATAAAAAAGTATTATTTGCAACAACAAACCCAGCAAAAGTAAAAAAATACAAAGAAGCATTAGAAGAAAAAGGAATAGAACTAATAACAATAAAAGACATCGATATAAAACTAAACATAGAAGAAAGCGGGAAAAATGCAATTGAAAATGCATACATAAAATCAAAAGCATATTATGAAGCAACAGGACTTACAACAATTGGAATGGACAACTGTTTATATATAGAAGAATTACCAGAAGAAAAACAGCCAGGAACACATGTAAGAAGAGTAAATGGAAAAGAGCTAACAGATGAAGAAATGATAGTATATTATACAAATCTAGTAAAAGAAAATGGAGGAAAACTAACAGCTAAATGGGTATATGGAATGGTAATATGCAATGAAACTGGAAGAAAAGAATATTCATGGGGTAAAGACCATTTTTATTTTATAGATAAGCCATATAAAAAAAGAAATGAAGGATATCCACTAGATTCTATTAGTATAGTTCCAGAATTTAATAAATATTTAGTAGAACTTACAGAAGAGGATAAAAAACAATACAAAAAGAAAGACAAAATAGATAATGTTATAGAATTTATAGTAAATAATGTATAAAAAATTAAAGGAGAAAAAATTATGAATAAAATAATTGTAGAAGTTGGGTCAACATGCACAAAAATTGACAAATACGATGGAAATAAAATAGAAAAATTAGAAGGAAAAACAATACAATTCAAAAAACATTATAATGAAGATAAGAAATTAAGAGAAAGTGATGTTGTAGAATTAATAAAAAATATAAATGATTTAAAAGAAATTTCTAGTGATATATATGTATGTGGAACAAGCATATTTAGAACATTGAAAGAAGAAGAAAAAGAAAACTTTTTAAACAGATTTGAAAATGAAACAGGATATAAATTCAATATTATATCTCAAGAAAAAGAAAATGAATTAACAGTTTTTGGAGCAATAAGATATGTACAAGAAAAAGTATGTGTATTTATAGGCGGTGGAGGTTCAACAGAAATCGCAATATATGATAATGGAATAAAAGAAACTGTTAATACTCCAATAGGAGGAATTGATGTAATGCAAGAATTTCCAGATTTAGCTGAAAATTTTGCAACAACAGAACTTGAAAAAGTAAAAGAATTCATAAAAGAAAGACTAAACTTACCAAAAGAAAAAGCAGATATATTAATATTGTCAGGAGGAGGACACGAAAAATTTGCGAGAGTTTCTGGAATAAAATATGAAGAAAATACTTTATATAATGATAGCAAGTCTCCAATTATGATGGATATAGAAACAAGAAGAAGTGAAACAGAAAGATATTATACTGCAATTTCATTAGATGAAATAAGAAATAGAGTAAATGACCCAGACTGGTGGTATGCAACAAGAGCAATGTGTGCATTTGTATTAGTAGTTGCAGAAGCCATAGGAGCGAAATACATAGTACCAACAGATATATCAATGGTGTATGGAATATTAGATAATAAAAAAATGGATTAATAGAGCATAAAATAATATATAGAGGAAGAAAAAATGAATAGAGAAGAAATTATAAAATACTGTTTAGAACTACCTAATACATATGAAGACTATCCATTTCCAGATGATGAACTTTCAGCAACAATAAAACATATAAATAACAACAAATGGTTTGCTCTAATAATGAATGTAAAAGATAAACTATATCTTAATGTAAAAACCAAGCCAGACTATTCAGATATATTAAGAAATACTTATGAATACATAATTCCAGCATATCATATGAACAAGGAGCATTGGAACACAATTATTGTAAGCGAAAATGTAGATGAAAAAATTGTAAAAGAATTAATTGAACAAAGCTATGAATTAACAAAGAAATAGTATCAAATAAAAGGAGTATAATATATGGAATATTTTGACATATTAAATGAAAATGGAGAATTTATAGGTAAAACAGCCTCAAGAGAAGAATGCCATGAGAAAGGATTATGGCATAGAGCAGTATATGGATTTGTTTTTAATGATAAAGGTGACATATTATTACAAAAAAGAAGTAAAAATAAGAAATTATGGCCAGACTTATGGGATGTTACTGTAGGAGGACATGTTCTAACAAAAGAATTTGGAAGACAAGCATTAATAAGAGAAATAAAAGAAGAATTAAATATTGAAGTAAATGAAAATGAAATAAAATATTTAGTAGGTTCAACTTCTACCAATATTAAAGGAAATATGATTGATAATCACTTTAATGAATGTTATATAATAACTAAAAATATAGATATTTCACAAATAAAATTACAAGAAGAGGAAGTATCAGACATTGAATGGTTTGCTAAAGAGGAAATATTAGATAGAATTAATAATAATTATGAAGGGATTACAGGTAAAACAGGACCTTGGAACTTCTTAAAGAAATATTATGAAACTTTTTAGAAATTGTAAGAAATATAAACTTATGATAAAATCACTAAAAATAATAAATACAAGGAGAAACAAATAAATGAAGATATTAATGGGAACAAAAAATCCAGGAAAAATAGAAGGAGCAAAACAAGCATTTGAAAAATACTTTGACAACATAGAAATAGAAGGAATATCGGTAAGCTCAGATGTAGGCGATCAACCAGTAAATGAAGAAATATTTCAAGGAGCAAAAAATAGAGTAAAGAACTTAAAAGAATATGCAAAAAATAATAAAATAGAAGCAGACTTATACATTTCAAGTGAAGCGGGAATTACAGACCTTTTAGGAGAATGGATTGATATAAATGCAGCAGTTATAGAAGATTCAAAAGGATTTCAAAGTGTAGGAATAAGTCAAGGTTTTCCTATTCCAGATAAATATATAGAAGAAATAAAAGAAATCGAATTAGGAAAAGTAATGGACAGAATATTTGAAGGAAAAAAATTAGGAAATGGAAAAGGTGGAATAAACTTTTTAACAAAAGGTGAAATATCAAGAATTGATTTAACAAGAAGTGCATTTATTATGGCATTAACAAAATATATCAATGAAGATATATGGAGATAAAAAGTCTTAATATATAAAAATTGAGGAGTAAATATATGAAAAAGTTAAATGTAATATTAGTATATAACAAAGAAGAAAATAAAATTCTTATGTGCAAAAGAGAAAAAGAACCATATAAAGGAAAATTTAATTTAGTTGGTGGAAAAGTAGAACAAAATGAAGATGAATTACATGCAGCATATAGAGAGTTACAAGAAGAAACTGGAATAACAAATAATGATATTAAACTAACACATATGATGAATCTTCAATACAAAATGTCAGATATGGAATTAGAAGTCTTTACAGGAAAATTGAATAAAGATGTTGAATTGATAGAAGAAGTAAATAAACTTTATTGGATGAATAAAGAAGATAATTTTTTCGATAAAGAAAAATTTGCAGGAGAAGGAAATATAGGACATATGCTAGAACAAGTAGAAATTTATAAAAGTGAATTATTTTAAAAATAATTCACTTTTTATATTTTTTATAAAAAGTATTGACAAAGGATAAAATTATTTATATAATGCTAATGTAATTACTTATTGTTATAAAAATAATAAGTAAGAAAAGGAGGAGTATTATGAATAAAGTAAATGTTGTTCTAGGAAGTTTTTATGGAGATGAAGGAAAAGGAAAAATCATTGATTATCTATCTCAAGAAGCTGATGTATCAGTAAGATGCACAGGAGGAAATAATGCAGGGCACTCAATAGAAATAGACGGAAAAAAATTTGCATTTCACTTAATTCCATCAGGAATACTAAACAAAAACACAATAGCAGTTATAGGAAATGGAGTAGTAGTAGACCCTAAAGTATTAATTGAAGAAATGGAAAACATAAAAGCAAATGGATATAGTGTAGAAAATTTAAGAATTAGTGATAAAGCACATGTCATATTCCCATACCATGTAGAAATGGATAAATTACAAGAAGAATTAAGAGAAAATAAAATAGGTACAACAAGTAGAGGAATTGGACCAGTATATTGTGACAAATATGAAAGATGTGGAATAAGAATGGGAGAATTGGTAAACAAAAAATTTGAAAAACAACTAAGAAAAAATATTGAAAATAAAAATAAAATATTTGAAATATATGGACATAAAACAATAAATGCAGAAGAAGTAATAGAACAATATAACAAGTACGCAGATACTCTAAAAAAATATGTAGTAGATACAGTAGATTTATTACACAACGCAATAGAAGAAGATAAAAAGATTTTGTGTGAAGGAGCACAAGCAACATTATTAGATATAGACTTTGGAAGTTATCCATATGTAACATCATCAAGTCCAAGTATAGGAGGAATTTGCACAGGAACAGGAATAGGAGCAAAATATATAGGAGAAGTATATGGAGTATTAAAAGCATACTCATCAAAAGTAGGAGAAGGACCATACTTAACAGAACAAGATAACGAAATAGGAGATACAATAAGAGAATTAGGACACGAATATGGAACAACAACAAAAAGACCTCGTAGATGTGGATGGTTAGACTTAGTAGCGTTAAGATATGCAGTTATGGTAAATGGAATAACAGGACTTGCAATAAACCATGTAGATACTATTGGAAAATTAGATAAAATAAAATTATGTGTAGGATATAAAAAAGAGGGAAAAGTAAGTATGCAATTTTCAACAGATATTGATTATATTTCAGAATGTGAACCAGTATATGAAGAATTTGAAGGGAACTTCGGTGATATAAGTAATATCAAGAATAGAGAAGATTTACCAGAAAATGCAAAAAAATATTTAAGTAGAATTGAAGAGATTGTAAAAGTTCCAATTAAATTTATTGGAACAGGTGCTGGAAGAGATTCAATGATAGTTAACTAAAATATTAAATACTTATAATTCATAAATAAGATTAAATATATAAATTTTTCCATTATCCCCATTCTAAAAATTCTAATATGATAAATCAGATATTGAAATATTAAATAAAATAGTAGAAGAATTTGATTTAGAACAAGCCAGAAGAGTTAAAGAAATAGAAGATATAACAAAACATGATGTAAAAGCAGTTGAATATTATTTAGATGAAAAGCTTAAAGAAAATCATATTGAAAAATACAATCATTTAATACATTTTGCATGTACATCAGAAGATATAAATAATCTAGCTTATGGAATTATGATAAAACAATTAGTTCGAGATGTATATGTTCCAAATGCAAATGAATTAATACAAACACTAGAAGAAAAGGCAAAACAATATGCAAGTATTCCAATGTTATCACATACACATGGACAAAATGCAACACCAACAACAGTAGGAAAAGAATTAGCAATATTCACATATAGATGTAAAAAGATTTTAAATAAAATAGAAAATGAAAAGATTTCAGGAAAATTTAACGGAACAGTTGGCAATTTCAATGCACATATGATTTCATATCCAAATGTTGACTGGGTAAAGGTTAGCAAAGAATTTGTAGAAAGTTTTGAATTAGAGTGTAATTTGTTTACAACACAAATAGAATCACATGATAACATATGTATTATATTTTCAGAAATGAAATTATTAAATAATATAATTTTAGATTTTGATAGTGATATGTGGATGTATATTAGCAGAAATTATTTTACTCAAAACAATGTTAAAGGAGAAATTGGCTCATCAGTTATGCCACATAAAATAAATCCAATCAATTTTGAAAACTCTATGGCAAATATAAAAATGGCAAATGGAGTATTAGGAGCATTTATTGAAAATTTGCAAATTTCTAGAATGCAAAGAGATTTAAGTGATTCTTCAATGCTTAGAAATATTGGAATGGCAGTTGGATATGTAACTATTGCTATAAAACAATCGATAAAAGGTATAAGTAAATTAAGTGTAAATGAAAAAGTTTTAAGAGAAGAACTACAAAATACACCAGAGATATTAGCAGAAGCTGTTCAAACTATATTAAGAAAAAATGGATATGAAAATGCTTATGAAACTTTAAAAGGTATAACAAGAGGGAAAAATATTTCTATGAAAGAAATGAGAAATTTTATAGAAACTTTAGAAATAAACGAAAAAGATAAAGAAAATTTATTGAAATTAGAGCCAGAAAATTATATTGGTTTAGCTTCTAGATTAGTGGAGATGATATAAAAAGTTTATAAATCGTAAAAAAGGAGACAATGTCTTCTTTTTTGATGTATAGGAAAAATCGGAATTTTCCTATACAACAAAAGTGTTCTACAGAAACGAAGTGAATTACAGATAAGTTATACAGAGGAAAGGAGCAGACTTTAAAATGTGAATTTTGTGTAAATTTAGCAATTAAACATTGACATTGCTAAAAAAGCAATATATAATACAAAAATGGCAAAATGGAAAATGAAAGAAATGGAGGAATAAAAAAATGATAAAACTATTAAAAAACTTAGGGAAAAAAGAATGGATATTAGCAATAATATGCTTAATATTAATAATAGGGCAAGTATGGTTAGAACTAAAAATGCCAGACTACATGTCAGAAATAACTGTATTAGTACAAACAGAAGGAAGCGAAATGGCTGAAATTCTAAAAAATGGTGGATATATGTTAGCATGTGCATTTGGAAGTTTAATATCAGCAGTAATAGTAGGATATATAGTATCTGGAATATCAGCAAGCTTTTCAATGAAAGTAAGAAAGAAACTATTTAATAAAGTAGAAAATTTAGCAATGAGTGAAGTAAAAAACTTTTCAACAAGTAGTTTAATAACAAGAACAACAAACGATATAACTCAAATACAAATGCTAGTTTCAATGGGATTACAACTTATGATAAAAGCACCAATTACAGCAGTATGGGCAGTAACAAAAATACTAAATAAAAGTTGGCAATGGAGTGCAATTACAGGAGTAGGAGTAGTAGTATTAATAGGCACAATTGCAGCACTAATGGCAATAGTAATGCCAAAATTTAAAATAGTACAAAAATTAATAGATAAAGTAAATGGAGTAACACGTGAGAACTTAACAGGAATTAGAGTTGTAAGAGCATTTAATGCAGAAGGATATCAAGAAGAAAAATTTGACAAAGTAAATACAAAACTAACAAATCAACAATTATTTAACCAAAAAGCATTTTCAGTACTTTCACCAACAATGTATTTAGTAATGTATTTTTTAACATTAGGAATATATTTTGTTGGGGCATATTTAATAAAAGAAGCAGCAATAGCAGACCAAATAGTATTATTTGGAGATATGGTTGTATTTAGTTCATATGCAATGCAAGTAATAATGTCATTCTTAATGTTAGCAATGATATTTATGATGCTACCACGTGCACAAGTTTCAGCAAATCGTATAAATGAAGTATTAGATACAGAAATCACTATTAAAGATGGAAAAATAAATTCAGATAAAACAGAAGAAAGAGGAACAGTAGAATTTAAAAATGTTTCTTTCCAATATCCAGATGGAGAGGAGTATGTTTTAAAAGATGTATCATTCAAAGCGAATAAAGGAGAGACAGTTGCCTTTATAGGTTCAACAGGTTCAGGAAAATCAACATTAATAAATCTAGTACCAAGATTTTATGATGCAACAGAAGGAGAAGTTTTAGTTGACGGAATAAATGTAAAAGACTATACACAAGACTTTTTACATAATAAAATAGGATATGTAACACAAAAAGCAGTTATATTTAATGAAACAATAAATAACAATATAGCTTATGGAGACAATGGAAAAGAAAGAATATCAGAAGAAAAAATCAAAAAAGCAATAGAAGTTGCACAAGCCAAAGAATTTGTAGAAAAGATGGAAGATAACTACGAAACATTAATGGCACAAGGTGGAACAAACGTATCAGGAGGTCAAAAACAAAGATTATCAATAGCTAGAGCAATAGCAAGAGACCCAGAAATTTATATTTTTGATGATAGTTTTTCAGCACTAGATTATAAAACAGACAGTATTTTAAGAAAAGAATTAAAAAAATATACAAATGAAGTTACAACATTAATAGTTGCACAAAGAATAGGAACAATTATGAATGCTGATAAAATTTTAGTATTAGATGAAGGAAAAGTTGTTGGTCAAGGAAAGCATAAAGAATTATTAGAAAATTGTGAAGTGTATAAACAAATTGCATTATCACAATTATCAAAGGATGAGTTAGACTCTTAAAGGTTTTACCTTTTAAAGATAACTTATACTGATATTATAAAGAAGGAGAGGAGTTAGAAAATGGATAATAAAAATGAAGTAAGAAGAACTCCAAGACCAAGAATGGGCGGAGGCCCAGGAATGGGGCATGGACCAGTAGAGAAAGCAAAAGATTTTAAAGGTGCTATAAAAAGATTATTTAGTGAATTAAAGAAATTTAGATTATTAATTATAATAGCACTTATTTTAGCAGCATTAGGAGCTATTTTATCAATATCAGCACCTGATAGATTATCTGAATTAACAGATGAAATATCAAAAGGAATAATGACACAATTTATGGATATAGAAAAGATTAAAAAAATAGCAATATTTCTAGCTGGATTATATATAACAAGTGCACTATTTACACTAATAGAATCAATATGTATGACAGATGTAGCAAATAAATTTGCTAAAAGTTTAAGAAGAAGAATATCTGTAAAAATAAACAAATTACCACTAAAGTATTTTGATAGAAATTCAATAGGAGATATTTTATCAAGAATAACAAATGATATTGACACAATAGCACAAAGTATGAACCAATCATTATCAACATTAGTAAGTAGCTGTACATTATTTGTAGGAACAATATTTATGATGTTTTATACAAATTGGATTATGGCAATAACTGCAATTCTTTCTAGTTTAATAGGATTTGTATTAATGTTTGTAATTTTAGGAAAGTCACAAAAATACTTTGTTGCAAGACAAACAGAATTAGGAAAATTAAATGGTCATATAGAAGAAATATATTCAGGACTAAATGTAGTCAAAGTATATAATGGTAAAAAAGAAGCAAACGAAAAATTTGATGAGCTAAATAAAAAAGTTTATGAAGCAAATAGAAAAAGTCAATTTTTATCAGGATTAATGCATCCAATAATGGGATTTATAGGAAACTTTGGATATGTTGCAGTATGTATAGTAGGAGCTATACTTACAATGAATAATGTAATATCATTTGGTGTAATAGTAGCATTTATAACATATGTAAGATTATTTACAAACCCATTAAGCCAAATGGCACAAGCAATGACATCACTACAATCAACAGCAGCAGCAAGTGAAAGAGTATTTGAATTCTTAGATGAAGAAGAAATGTCAAACCAAAATGATATAACAAAACATTTAAATACAGAAGATGTAAAAGGAAAAATAGAATTTGAAAATGTTGTATTCCAATATGATAATAATGATAAACCAACAATAAAAAACTTCAGTGCAGTGGCAGAGCCTGGACAAAAAATAGCTATTGTTGGACCAACTGGAGCAGGAAAAACAACAATGGTAAATCTTTTAATGAAATTTTATGATATTGATTCAGGTGATATAAAAATAGATGGAGTATCCACAAAAGAATTAACAAGAGAAAATATACATAGTTTATTTACAATGGTATTGCAAGATACATGGTTATTTAATGGAACTGTAAAGGAAAACATAGCTTACAATCATGAAAATGTAAGTGATGAACAAATAGAAGAAGTTTGCAAAATTGTTGGATTGCACCATTTTATAAAGACATTACCACATGGGTATAATTCAGTACTTTCAGATAATGATGGAGTTTCGGCAGGGCAAAGACAATTACTTACTATTGCAAGAGCTATGATTCAAAAAACACCATTTTTAATATTAGATGAGGCAACATCTAATGTCGATACTAGAACAGAAGAATTAGTTCAAAAAGCTATGGACAAATTAACAGACGGAAAAACATCATTTATTATAGCTCATAGATTATCTACTATAAAGAATGCTGATTTGATTTTAGTTATGAAAGATGGAAATATTATTGAGCAAGGAAATCATGATGAATTAATTGAAAAAAATGGATTTTATGCTGAATTGTATAATAGCCAATTTGAAAGTTGCAAAGAATAATAAAAAAGGGATTAGGGGGATGAGTATTCAAATTCCCCTTTTAACATATTTTTAATTTTATAGTTATATATATTAAAATACCGTTCTTTACTGGTCGGGTTAATCATATAAATAATTTACTTAATATTTCATAATAAGAAATATTAATCTATCTTATCTGTATGAATTATACCCTCCCAAACTGTGCATCACTTTATTTTAATATATATAACTATAAAAAAATTTATTCATAAAGGGATATGAATACCCATCATCTTAATCCTTATTTATTATAGATATTTTTTTAAAGTTTCAACACTATCTTCTTGCATAACAACAAAATCATTTAAAATGTTTTCTACATCTGATTCAAGAACTGAATTTTGATTTAGTAATCTTCTACCCTCAATAATCCCCATATTAGTACCTTGCATTAACAACTCAGCTAACTTAGAAGTAGTATCATCCATCATAGTATTCATTTGAACACCATACCAAGTCATCATCTTATTCATAGCATTAGTTTCATGAGGTTCTTTATCACTGTAATTAGAATACAAATCATTCACTCTTTGGGAAATTTTTTTATATTTTCTATACTCTGTATCTAAAACTCCCTTAAATTCATCATCAGCAACTTTTTTTGACACATATGAAATAGCATCCATCCCCATAGTAGCACCTTTATTAACTTCATCCAAAATATTCAAATTATGTTTATCCATAAAAAATTCCTATTCTTGGTAAAATACCAATTATTAAATA
>CAOKJC010000020.1 GCA_948468685.1 uncultured Clostridium sp.
TTGCTTAATTATCTTAACCATAAAAATAATCCTCCTTTCAGTTGGAAGATTTTTTTGCAAACAAAAAAATCAACCATTTTACTGATTGATTTTCATATCTATCTGTTCTATAAAAAGTTCGAACAGATACGTCGTTGGAGCAGGTAGTGGGAATCGAACCCACGTCATCAGCTTGGAAGGCTGAGGTTCTACCATTGAACTACACCTGCATATTGCTCCTGACAGTTATAAATTATAAAGTATTTTTTTATAACTGTCAAGACATTTTTCAAAATTTTTTAAATTTTTTTCAAAAATTTTGAAAATTTTAATACATTCCATCCATTCCAGCACCCATTCCATTATCGTGGTGACAATGACAATCTTTCTCTGGAATATCTGAAACTAAACTTTCTGTTGTAATAACCATTGACGCAATAGATGCTGCATTTTGTAAAGCACTTCTTGTAACTTTAGTTGGATCTACTATTCCAACTTTTTTCATATCAACATATTCTTCTTTACTTGCATCAAAACCAATTCCTGCTTCTGATTTTTTTACTCTATCTACAATTACTGCTGGCTCTAAACCTGCATTTCTTGCAATTTGTTTAACTGGCTCTTCTAATGATTTTAATACTATTTCTGCACCTAATTTTTCTCCACCTGTTAAATCATTTACAACTTTTTCAACTGCTGATGTTACATTTATTAATGCTGTTCCACCACCTGCTACTATTCCTTCCTCAACAGCTGCTTTTGTTGCTGATAAGGCATCTTCTATTCTTAATTTTTTATCTTTCATTTCTGTTTCTGTTGCTGCTCCAACTTCAACTACTGCAACTCCACCTGCTATTTTAGCAAGTCTTTCTTGTAATCCTTCTTTATCATATTCACTCTTTGTTTCTTCTATTTGAGTTTTTATTTGATTTACTCTATCTTTTATTTGTTCTTTATCTCCTGCTCCATCAACAATTATAGTATTTTCTTTTTGAACTTTTACTTGTCTTGCTCTTCCTAACTGTTCAACTTGTGTATCTTTTAATTCTAGTCCTAAATCTGATGTTATAACTTCTCCACCTGTTAGAATAGCAATATCTTCAAGCATCAATTTTCTTTTATCTCCAAATCCAGGAGCTTTAACAGCAACAACATTTAATACTCCTCTTAATTTATTAAGTACTAATGTAGATAAAGCTTCACCTTCTATATCATCACAAATTATTACTAATTTTCCTGATTGTTGCATCAACACTTCTAATAATGGTAATATTTCTTGAATATTACTTATTTTTTTATCAGTAATTAATATGTATGGATTATCAAATATAGCTTCCATTTTCTCTGTATCTGTCACCATATATGGAGAAACATAACCTTTATCAAATTGCATTCCTTCAACTACATTTAATTCTGTATTTGAAGTTTTTGATTCTTCAATTGTTATAACTCCATCTTTTGATACTCTTTCCATTGCTTCTGCAATTAAATTCCCAACTTCTTCATTATTTGCTGAAATACTTGCAACTCTTGCAATATCTTCTTTACCATTAACTGGTACACTTATTTTTTGTAATTCTTCAACTGCTGACTTTACAGCTTTATCAATTCCTCTTTTCATAGCCATTGGGTCACTACCAGCTGCTACATTTCTAACTCCTTCTTTTATCATTGCT
This sequence comes from uncultured Clostridium sp., assembly GCA_948468685.1. Taxonomy (GTDB): domain Bacteria; phylum Bacillota; class Clostridia; order TANB77; family CAG-508; genus CAG-269. Next base: position 1,656 of record CAOKJC010000020.1, read on the forward strand.
TGTGCTAAAACTGTCGCTGTTGTAGTACCATCACCTGCAACATCATTTGTTTTTTCAGAAACTTCTTTTACAAGTCTTGCACCCATATTTTCAAATTTATCTTCTAATTCAATTTCTTTTGCTATTGTAACACCATCATTTGTAATTAGTGGTGCACCAAAACTTTTATCTAAAACTACATTTCTTCCCTTTGGTCCTAATGTAACTTTTACTGTATCAGCTAATTTATTAACTCCCTCTAATAAAGATTTTCTTGCATCTTCTCCAAATTTAATTTGTTTTGCCATCTTTTCTTCACTCCTTATATATTTTTTTCTATTGACAATATATAAATATTGGCAGAAAAAGACCTATAGGTAGACCCCAGCTATGTTTCTTTCAAAAATATTTATATATTGTCTATAATAATAAATTTATAATTACTCTACTATTGCTAATATATCATCTTGTTTTACTATTAAATATTCTGTTCCTTCATATTTTACCTCTGTTCCAGAATATTTACTTACTATAATATTATCACCTTTTTTTACATACATTTCTTCTAATTTTCCGTCTATTTTCTCTCCTGGTCCAACTTCTATTACTTCTGCTATTTGTGGCTTTTCTTGTGCTGAACTAGCTAGAATTATCCCACTTTTTGTTGTTTCTTCGCCTTCTTTCATTTTTATTAATACTCTACTTCCTAATGGTTTAATCATGATATTACCTCCTTTAAATTTCTCCATCCAAAATTCTTAGCACTCTTTGTGTTTAACTGCTAATAATTTATACTTTTTTTTAGCAAATGTCAATAGTGTTTGCTAAAATTCACATAGATTTCACATTTATTTTGTATTACACAATTTTATTACATTATATTATATTTCTTATTTATAATTTTTAGAACAAATTTGATTTATTTTGATTTTTCTTCACAAATTATATAAAATTACTATTGACTATTTTACATAATTCATGATATAATATCATAGTAAAAATTAGTACATTGGCAATAAAATAAGGAGGGACATTATGTTTAAAGGCACCTAACTCTAATGTTATTAGTAACTCGTCAACCACGTAACTACTTTAGGAGGTAAACTATGAAATTGGATAAGAAATTGGATAATGAATTCAAAAGAGATATTGACAGAGATTTTAATGAAGGCGATTATATTGCCAAAAAATTCTTTACTCGTGGAGTATTAATTGTAGTTCTTTTGGTTATTATTTTCGGTGCTATCGGCTTTGGATACAAGAAGTTTGCTGTTAACGCAAACCGGGAAATCTTCAAAGATTCTATAGCATATACAGAAACTGCAGCTAATTTCCTTGCCAAGGAGTATCAGGAATATAACAAGGCAGAAACTGATGTTGAAAAGACAGCTATTATGCAGTACGTTATCAACAGATATCCAAACTTAGATACAGATGACATTAAGAACCATGAACTTAAATCTTTTTATGAAAAATGCTTACGTGGAGGTAACTAATATGAGAATGAAAAAAAGGACAATAGCTCTTATTCTTGTAACAATTGTATGTATTGGATGCTTAACTGCTTGTTCTGATGTTTCTGCAAGAAGAGATAAAGAATATTCAGAAGAAATGAAAGCTCAAATCGCAGAATCAATCGGATATCCCGATCTTGCTAATTTCTTTGAGTATGCTCAGCTTAAAGAAATCTATGAGCTGAGAGATGACCCCAAACTCATTTGCTACTGGTATACTAAATGTGAATATACTGGCAAATGGATTTATGAAGGTCAGTGTATTGGATATGGTATCCCATATTCTGCCAGCATTACTTCCCCTGATATGATCTATTACAATTCAGGTGGAGCAGTTGTTTCACAGGCTGAGCCTAATGGAATTTATACTAATGGTTTGTCTACATCTGCTACTTGGATTCTTACCATTGATTCAGAGGGAAATATTACACCAGATTATATTGAACAGTCTATCCGTATATCTCAAAATAAAATCCCCGCAGAAAAATGCGAAGATTGGTCTCTCCCAAGTAACTATTAAAATCAAAATTTAATTTTTAGTCACATTGCTAAATAAAAGTCCCCTAGCTTATAGCTGGGGGATTTTTAAATTTTACATATATCAATAAAAGATTTAAAAATATTATTCATATTTTCATCTTTTAAATATAAACTTTCTGGATGAAATCTAACTCCCATATAAAACCTTTTATCCCTACTCTCGACTACATCTGGATATCCATCTTCACAAAAAGCAACTTTATCAAGCATTGGACAATTATTTATTGTTCTTTTATGTCTAGAATTTACCTGCATTTTTTCTGTTTTTATTATATTATAAAATTTTGAGCTCTTTTCTATCTTTATACTATGTACATATTCATCAAATGATTTATTATGTTTTTCAGGATTTGAAATTTTATACGTATCCCCTCCGAAGAGCTCTAGCCACACAATTTTGTCCTGCACATATCCCTAATACTGGGATATCTTTTTCATAACAATATTTAGCAACTATTATTTCATAATTGTCTGTTTCTATTCCACCTTGTAGTATAATTCCATCACACAATTCTATCTGTGAAATCAAATTTTCTTTTTCTTCAACTGATAAATTTTCTTTCCAATTGTCTCCACTATAATTTATTTTTGCTTCAGTTGGCAATATTCCAATTGCAACTCCTCCATTATCAAATATTGCTTGTTTAACTTCATCTCTTACAAATGTATCAATCTTATTTGATTTATATTCTGCATAATGTTTTGAGACTATTCCTATAATTGGTTTATTCATATCAAATCTCCTTTTTATCAGCTTTATCTTTACATATTAAAGATCAAAATTATATAAAAATATGTCCCCATTATTAATGTTTACAAATTCGCTATCGCTCATTTGCATAAGATATCTGTAACTCACTTCGCTCGAACAGCTATCTTAATTATCCAATCAATCTTGGTTCACATGTTAAATTAATTCCTAAACTCTTTATTACATTCAACTCAGAATCAGTTATAATATATGAACAATGAGCCTCCATCCCTCTCATCTTATCAACATTTTTTAATGTTTCTTCTATAATCGGATTTGTTGTTGAACAAATACTAAGAGCAATCATAACCTCTGACAAATTTAATTGATTCTTTTTCTCATATAATGTTTTTTGCTTTATTTTGAAAATTGACTCAAGTACTGATGGTGATAACAAATATACATCATCTGGTATTTTTGCTAAATGTTTTATTACATTCAAGAATGCTGCACTTGGAGCTGTTAACAGTTCTGATTCTTTACCAGTAATTATTGTTCCATCATTTATTTGAATAGCCATTATTTCACTATTCTTCTGATTTGCAATTTCATTTACTTTTGCAACAATTTCACGATCTTCTTTATTTAAATTTAGCTCATTCATTAATACTTCCATTCGAGCTACTATTTTCTCACTTGCCATACCTCTTTTATAATCACATAAACAATTATAATAACGACGTATAATTTCCATAATGCCAGCATTTTCAACAGTTTCACAATCTGTTATACATTTACTTATAGTATTAACTCCCATATCTGTTGGCGATTTATAAATTTCTTTTCCTGTTATTTTAGTTAATATATTTTTCAAAATTGAAAAAGTTGATATATCTCTATTATAATTAACTGCTTTTACATTATAACTTTCTAAATGATATGGGTCTATTATATTAATATCTCCTAGATCTGCTGTTGCAGCTTCATATGCCACATTAACTGGATGTAATAACGGTAAATCCCATACTGGAAATGTCTCAAATTTTGCATATCCTGCTTTTACTCCTTTTTTATATTCATGATATAGTTGTGATAAACATGTTGCTAATTTTCCGCTATTTGCTCCAGGTGCTGTAACTACTACTAATTTTTTTGTTGTTTCTATATAAGGATTCTTTCCGTATCCCTCATCACTTACTACTTTTTCTACTTCATTTGGATATCCTTCAATTGGAGTATGTATATACATTTTTATTTTTCTATATTCTAAAATACTTTTCAATTTTTCTACTTGAGGTTGTCCAGTGTACATTGTTACAACTACACTATTGATTTTAATTTCTAGTTTTTCTAAATTATCTATTAATCTTAATAATTCTCTATCATATCCTATTCCATAATCTGCACGTATCTTGTTTTTTTCAATATCATTTGCATTAATACAAAAAATAATCTCTAAATCTTCTTTAAACTCTTTTAATAACTGTATTTTTGCATCTTGATGAAATCCAGGAAGAACTCTACTTGCATGATAATCATCAAATATCTTTCCTCCAAATTCTAGATATAACTTATTATCAAACATCTTTATTCTTTCTTCAATTTTTTCTTTTTGCAATTTCAAATATAACTCGTTATCAAATGCTTCTTTCATGTTTCCTCCTTTTATCCGATTTGTATGGAAAAGAACAACAGTGGCATGATTATAATCTCTTGACCTTTTAAATTACTTATCATGCCACGACCGTTGTTCGCCTGCGAAAAATTGCAGAGCAATTTTTCTGTAGAATGATTTTGTTGTATAGGAAAAATTCGATTTTTCCTATACAATAAAAAAAGATTAAAAAATTCACCTGCAAAATCGGTTTTTTTTTAATCTATAATTAGTTTAACACTTGCAAAAAATATTTGCAAGTGTTTTTCATATTTTTACATATTATTTTTTGCTTCTGGTGTTTCAAGAAAATCTATAACATTAACAGCTGTGTTGCCTTCATAATTCATATAATAATACTTATTTCCTGAATTTATTGCCATATAGACATCATCTAAAACAGGATAACATATTTCTTTTCCAGAAGGGCTTATCAAAGTATATTTTTTGTCTTTACTTGCTACCATTACATTATATTCTGGTATTAAAAGTAAATTAATTGCATCTCTATTGCTTGAAGCTATATATCCAAAACTATCATATTCGAAATTCAATATTTGATTTCCATCTTTATCAAATGTCCCCCATAAATTTCCTTTTTTTACAGGAATCATTCCATTATCCAATAAATATTTATTTTTAATATCATTTGTTTCAAATCTTGTATTATCTATTCCTATTTGGTCATATTCAATATATATTTTTGTATTTCCTTTTGAATCAATTACTCCATATTTGTCATCTCTTCTAGCAATATATAGATCCAAGTCTTTATCAATTAATTCTAAACTATCATATAATATCTGTATCATAGTTTCTCTTTTTGATGAAATAATTCCAACCTTATTATTGCTTTGTACCAAAAAGTTACCTGAATTAGGTAAAAATTCTATATAATCATATTTAGGTTCAATAATAACATTTCCGTTTACATCTATTACAGCATAAGTTTTCCCTTGATTTCTACTTACAACTAACATATTATCAAATATCGTCTTTTGATTTGTAAAAACATTACTAATCTCTTCATACCCATAATCCAAAATTCTACTTGCATATGATTCTATTAAATATGGCATTGTATAAATATAAATCCTCTTATTTTCTGGATCATTTGTAAAAGCTATATTAAATGCCTCTTCAATTGTATCTACTGTTGCATATAATTTTCCATTAATAGCCTTTACCGGTTTTGGAGCGTAAAAATAATCATAATTTGTTTTATTATTAGATATTGTTAATTTATATACTTTATCTGAATTCAAAGCAAAATTTGCTATTTCATTTTCTGATTGTATATAACATTTACTTGTAGATTCTGATTTATCTGTATATTCTCCATCAAAACTCTCGTATCCTAAATATGACGCAATATCTTTTATCGGAAAATATATAGTTCCATCCTCTTCCACAACCATCATTTCCTTAACTTTTTCATTCTGACTACCATTTATATACAGTTTTAATACATTATCTTGAATATAAACTATAGCAACAAATGTCGCTATAATAGCAATAACTAGTATAGCAATAAAAATAAGTATTATTGTTGCTGTTTTTTTTGAATTATCTGTTTTTTTACCTTCAAAACTTTCATCAATTAAGTTCATTAATTTTCCTCCTCTATAAAAACTATATTTTCAAATTAGTCTTTATACTTTAATCTGTATATCCATATTTTTTATAAAATTGATTTTTAAACGTTAATAAATTATCATTCTCTATTTCTATTCTAACTCTTTCCATTAAATTAGTCAAGAATCTTAAGTTATGAATTGATAATAATCTTGTTCCTAATATTTCATTTGTCTTTATTAAATGTCTAATATATGCTCTTGTATAATTTTTACATGTATAGCAATCACATTCTGGATCTAATTTTCCCCAATCTCTTTCATATGTTGCATTCCTTACAACAACTTTTCCATGTGATGTTAATGCGGTTCCATTTCTTGCTATTCTTGTTGGTAATACACAGTCACACATATCTATTCCAGATATTGCTGCTTCTATTAAGTAATCTGGTGTTCCTACTCCCATCAAATATCTTGGCTTATCTTTTGGCATTAAAGGTGTAGTATGATATAACATTTTTAAGAACTCTTCTTTTGGCTCTCCAACACTTATTCCTCCAATTGCATATCCTGGTAAATCTAACTCTATTAAATCTTTTGCCGATTTTTCCCTTAAATCTTCAAAAAATCCTCCTTGTATAATTCCAAACAATGCTTGATTTTCTGTTTTGTGTGCTTCTTTACATCTTTTTGCCCATCTAGTTGTTCTTTCCATAGAATTTTTTGTGTATTCATATGTTGATGGATATGGACAACATTCATCAAATGCCATTATTATATCCGCTCCTAAATCTTCTTCAGTTTTCATTACAGACTCTGGTGTAAAGAAGTGTTTACTTCCATCTAAGTGTGATTTAAACTCAACGCCTTCTTCTGATATAGTTCTTAAAGCTCCTAAACTAAATACTTGAAAACCTCCACTATCTGTTAGAATTGGTCTGTCCCATTTCATAAAATTGTGCAGTCCTCCTGCTTCTTTTACAATATCTTGTCCAGGTCTTAAATATAAGTGATATGTATTTGATAATATTATTTGAGCTTTTACTTCTTCTTTCAATTCTTCTGGTGTCATTGATTTTACTGTTGCTTGTGTTCCTACTGGCATAAATATTGGTGTTTGTATGTCTCCATGTGGTGTATGTATTACACCTCTTCTTGCTCCTGTTTGCTTACATTCGTGTAATAATTCATAGGTTACTGCTGGTTTCATTTCTTCCTCCTATTCTGTGCCAAAAGGGACGTACGTTTTTGGCACACTTTTCATTAATATTCTTCTAATTTTCTCTCTACTAACTTTTATAACTTTTTCTAAATCTCTATTAGAAATCTTATATTGAGTTTTGCAAATATTGCAAAATTCATATAATTTTTGCTTATCTTTTTGTAATTCTTCAATTGTTATGTGTTCTCTATTTAAATATTTTATTAAAATTTCTTTTGTTTCTTCTTCTGAAATCCTTTCAAAATCTAATATATATTCTTCATTTGTATCATCCATATCGTGCATTTCTTTGTATTGACTTTTGGAATTAAAAATATTCATATCATTGTCTTTTTGATCTTTCCAAAAATTTAAATAGCTACTAAATTCATATTCATTTGCTTTATTACAAATTTTCGCTTTTACAGGGTTGTTATGAATATATATAATAGCATTTCTTAAATAATTTTCATTTTTTATAATCTGAGAATGAAATCTCCCCTTGTATACATAACCTTGTCTATTATGTCTTTTATTATAATATATCGCATATGATGTGTTGATTTGATGCATATAATTTGATAAATCTTTTGTTTCTTTAAATTTTATTATCAAGTGAAAATGATTATCCATAATACAATGTGCAATCACATTAATATTAAATTTCTTTTGATTCTCTAAAATTAACTTTCTTATTTCCTTTTTTTCTTCTGTTTTTTCATATATATATTCTTCTGCTATTCCATGTGTAGTTACATGAACATATTCAATTCCTTCTAAACTTCTTCTTGCAAATCTGGGCATAATTACATAATTTCCTTTCTTTATTATAATTTGCCCCACTATTTTTTTATTTTTGTGCCAAAAAGGTACGTCCCTTTTGGCACACTATTTTATAAACATCGCATCTCCAAAGCTGAAAAATCTATATTTTTCTTTTACTGCTTCTTTGTACGCCCCCATTATGTATTCTTTATCTGCTAATGCTGATACTAACATTAGTAATGTTGATTGTGGTAAATGGAAATTTGTTATTAATCCATCTATACATTTAAATTTGTAACCTGGATATATAAATATTTGTGTATCTCCTTCTGCTTCTTTTAAGTTTCCTTTTTCATCTGCCACTGTTTCTAATACTCTACACGATGTTGTTCCTACTGATATAACTCTATGACCTTGTCTTTTTGTTTCGTTTATTTTGTTTACATCTTCTTGTTTTATATAGTAGTGTTCTGAGTGCATTTCATGCGCTTCTACTGTTTCTTCTTTTACTGGTCTAAATGTTCCTATTCCAACATGTAGTGTTACATTTGCTATTTTTATTCCTTTTTCTTCTATTTTCTTTAATAGTTCTGGTGTAAAATGTAACCCTGCTGTTGGTGCTGCTGCTGATCCTTGATATTTCGCATACACTGTTTGATATCTATCTCTTTCTTTTAGTTCTTCATGTATATATGGTGGTAGTGGCATTAGTCCTATTTTATCTAATATTTCATTAAATATTCCTTTATAATGAAATTCTACTTTTCTTGTTCCTCCTGGCATTATATCTAAGATTTCTGCTTCTAATAGTCCTTCTCCAAATATTACTTTTGTTCCTATATGTAGTTTATTTCCTGGTCTAACTATGCTTTCCCAAATGTCTCCTTCTATATTGTTTAATAGTAGAAATTCTACATTTGCTCCTGTTTCTTTTTTTCCATATATTCTTGCTGGTATTACTTTTGTGTTATTTCTAACTAAACAGTCTCCTGGCTCTAAATAATCTATTATATCCTTAAATGTTTTGTGTTCTATTGTTTTATTTTTTTTATCTAAAACCATTAATCTTGATTCATCTCTTTTTTCTAATGGTACTTGTGCTATTAATTCTTCTGGTAAATTGTAATTAAAATCTGACACTTTCATAATTTTTATGGATGTTGGAAATCTAATATCGGATATCAGACTTCTATTTTCTGACTTCTAACTTCCGACTTCTGACTTCTAACTTCTTACTTCTCCTTTCTAATTTGTAACTTCTAAATTCTGATTTGCATTATTTTTAAATGCTTGTCCTATATTACTAATATTATTTATAATATTTTTAAATAATTGTTTTACTTCTTCTATTACATTTTGTGGTTCATGAAATTCATCTATCTTATATGAATGTTCAAAATCCAAGTTATTTGCTGGTTTCAAATTATATACTTCTTTAGGTAATCCTACATATCCATTTGATGTTTTTATATTTCCATTCATATAATCTTGATACCACTTTTTTAAACCTACTAATTTTTCATCTTGATATCCATATTTTTCAAAGTCATGCAATGCTGGAATTTCATAATTATATTCTTCGGATGTTCTTTCTAATGAATGTAAAAATTCATGTAAAAATACTTCTTCTGGAAATGTGTTTATTCTTGTATTATATTTATATATATAACTATTAGATGAATTTGGTAATCTTATATTTGAATATCCTATTCCATAATAATCCATTGAACCGAAGTCCTATCCAATCATTTATTTTTATATCATTTTGATGTTTTTCATCGCCTAATCTTATTACAATAAATATATGGTCATAGTCATTTTGATTTACAGTATCTTTTATGATATTCTCAATATCTTCTGCTGCAACATAATATCCAAATTCTTCATCATATGATAATTTTGTTATTGGTTGTTTTACTATATATGTATCGCAATTAGCTGTCATTTTTCTGTTAGACATTTCTTTTACTGACGTTTGAAATCTTGATATTGTGTCTTGTATATCAATTATATCTTGAGATGTCATTGATATTTCTACTTCTTTATTATTTACTACTACATTTGTATCTTCAAATATAAAACAAGCAAAATTCCAAGAATTACTGTCATCCAATACACCTGCTTTCATTGTAAAGTCTGAAAACCATGCTGTTCCTGTACATTTCCCTAAATATCCACCTAGTCTAAATCCTATATCAACTTCTTCTCTATTTTTTGAGTTAAATATCATTTCTATTTTTTGCCAGTCATTTGTTCCTGTTACTGCCATTGATTTTTCTGTTGTTCCTACTATTGATATTTGTGCTCCAACTCCTGATATTTCTTTTTCTGGTATTACATTTTCTGTTTTTACCATGCATGTTACTTTATATGGTGTATTTTTTTGAACTTTTACTTTTTTATAAAATGTAGCATCATTTTCTTTTTCTGATATTATTTTGTAACTGTCTGCTTTTGAATATTTAACTTCATTATCTCTTTTAAATTTTGACGTATATAATGTTACTTCACTTCGTATAAATTCATTGAAATTATTTGTTTTATAGAATTTAAATGCAAATATTAATACAATAATGATTATTATCCATAATAATATGTTTGAAATTTTATTTTTCATGTTAAATCCTCCATGAGACATTTGGGACAGTCCAACTTAAGTTAGCCGTTCGAACATAGTGAGTTATGGATAACTTATGCAGAGCAGTCTCATTTTTTTGTTATCTTTTGTCGAATTTCAATCTCTTTATATTATACATTATTTCAATGATTTTAGCAATAGAATTTTTCTCTTATATACACTAAAGAAAGCGTTCCATAATTGGACGCTTTCTTTACTTTATTTATTCTTCAATATCTTCTTTTTTTTCTTCTTTTTCATCGCCTAAAATAGCTGTTAAATTAACTCTACCTTGGTCATCAATATCAAGAACTTTAACAGTTACTTTATCTCCTACTTTTAGTACATCTTCAACTTTCTTAATTCTTTCTTTAGAAATTTTAGAAATATGAAGTAATCCTTCTTTTCCATTTACTCCTATATCAACAAATGCTCCAAATGTTGTAATTCTTGTAACTTTTCCTAAGTAGATTCCATCAACTTCTACTTCTTTTACAATATCTTCTACCATTTCTAGAGCTTGATTTGCCTTTTCAGAATCTGTTGAATAGATAAATACTTGTCCATCTTCTTCAATATCAATTTTAACCCCTGTTTCATCAATTATTTTATTAATTGTTTCTCCACCTTTACCAATTACGTCTTTTATCTTATCTGTTTTAATTTTTGTAGTTACTATTCTTGGGGCATATTTTGATATTTCTTTTCTAGGCTCTGAAATTACTGGTAACATTATATCTTCTAAAATATGTTTTCTGGCTTCTCTTGTTCTTGCAAATGCTTCTTCAATAACTTTATATGATAATCCATCAACTTTAATATCAACTTGAATTGCTGTAATACCTTTTTCTGTACCACCAACTTTAAAGTCCATATCTCCAAAGAAGTCCTCTAATCCTTGTATATCTGTTAACATTACATAGTCATTTTCATCTTCTGGATTAGTTACTAATCCTGTTGAAATTCCTGCAACTGGTCTCTTAATTGGTACACCTGTTGCCATTAAGCTTAATGTACTTCCACAAATACTTGCTTGTGATGTTGAACCATTTGATGATAATACTTCTGACACAACTCTTATACTATATGGAAATTCTTCTTTTGAAGGTAATACTGGAACTAATGCTTTTTCTGCTAATGCTCCATGTCCTACTTCTCTTCTTCCTGGTCCTCTTGATGGTCTAGCTTCTCCTACACTATAGCTTGGGAAATTATATTGATGCATATATCTTTTTGATTCTTCTGTATCTATTCCATCTAAAGTTTGTTCTTCTGACATCATTCCAAGTGTTGTAACAGAAAGCACTTGAGTTTGTCCTCTTGTAAATAAAGCGCTTCCATGTACTCTTGGTAATAAGTCTATTTCACAAGACAATGGTCTAATTTCATCAATTGCTCTACCGTCAACTCTTTTATGTTCAAAGAAAATCATATTTCTAACACATTTTTTCTGTAATTTGTATATGGCTTCTCCTATATCTGATTTGTGTTCTTCTAAAGCGTCTTCTCCAAATTTTTCTGCATAAGAAATAGCAATTTTTTCAGAAACTGCAGATACATTATTGTCTCTAGTTTCTTTGTCTTCTTCTTGAAGTGCTGTTTTTATTTCTTCTTCAAAGTTTGTTTCTATATATTCATATACATCATGGTCAACCTCAAATGATTTATATTCAAATTTTGGTTTTCCAATTTCTTCTTTCATCTTTTCTATAAATTTACATATTTTTTTGATTTCTTCATGTCCTGCTTTTATTGCATCTAACATAACATCATCTGGAACTTCGTTTGCTCCTGCTTCAATCATTGCTATTTTATTTTCTGTTCCTGCAACTGTTAAAGTTAAATCAGAAGCTTCTCTTTGTGTTTCTGTTGGATTTATAACAATTTTCCCATCTACTAATCCTACATTTACTGCTGCTGTTGGTCCACCAAATGGTATATCTGATATTGAAAGTGCTACAGATGCGCCTATCATTGCTGCAACTTCTGGTGAATTGTCTTGTTCTACTGAAAGTACAGTTGCAACTACTACTACATCATTTCTAAAGTCTTTTGGAAATAAAGGTCTTAAAGGTCTATCTATTGCTCTTGATGTAAGTATTGCTTTATCACTTGGTTTCCCTTCTCTTTTTTGAAATGAACCTGGAATTTTTCCAACTGCATATAATTTTTCTTCATAATCAACTGATAATGGAAAAAAGTCTATTCCATCTCTTGGTTCTTTTGACGCTGTAACATTTACCATTACAACAGTTTCTCCATATCTTACTAATACACTTCCATTTGAAAGTCCTGCCATTTTTCCTGTTTCAAATACAAGTTTTCTTCCTGCTAATTCTGTTTCATAAGTTTTAAACATTTTATTTTCTTCCTTTCCTTCTTTTTTGCACCATTTTTTTATAAATTCAAACATATTTTACCTCCTTAGGGATTTAGGGACGTTCTTTAAATCCCTTTTTTCAGGGATGTAGGGACACTCCTTCTTTACTCTTAAAATTTAAACTAAATTTAGATTGTAACCTCTATAATATTCTGCTTATTTCAGAATATTATACAAGCTACTTACCTAAATTTTAGTTTATAATTACTTTTAAGTTAATTCCCACAAATAGCCTACGCTAAATCTTTTGTTTTGCATAGGCTATTTTATGAAATTATTTTCTTAATCCTAATTTTTCTACGATGTCTCTATATCTTTGAACATCCTTTTTTGATAAATAGTTTAATAAGTTTCTTCTCTTACCAACCATTTTTAATAATCCTCTTCTTGAATGATTATCTTTTACATGAACTTTTAAGTGTTCTGTTAATTCATTAATTCTTTCTGTTAAAAGGGCTATTTGTACTTCTGGTGAACCAGTATCTTTTTCTTCTCTTTTATAAGTATTAATGATTTCTTGTTTTCTTTCCTTTGTCATGTTTACACCTCCTAATTTTTGTTATCACCTTTAACTGAGCTTTAGCTTTGGTGCTTTGCTAAAAGCTAAGTAAAAGGCTTTGCTTAATTAGTATACTACATTTTTACTGATTTATCAAGAGTTTTAATTAAATTTTTTTCCTTCTTAATATCCAACCCTCTTCACATTCAATTGGTAATTGCATAAGTACTTTTTGTCCCTTTACCCCTGGACTTATACTATCAATTTCTTCATTAGTTTCATAATCCCATAGCTTTTCAATTTTAAACACTTCAGGTTCTAATCTATTTGGAATTATTATTTCCATTACGTCTCCAACATTCAATTTATTTTTTATTTCTATTGTAGATTTTTCTTGAGCATATTCAATAATTTTTCCACCAAATTCATATTCATCATTATACTGTCTTCCACTCATATCTTGAATATCTTTATTATTCTTATCATTAAAATAAAATGTTGTAAATTCTCTTGTTTTTGATTTTTCTATTTCTCTTAAATATTTTGTATAATCATAATTTTCTGGATCTTTCATATAATCATCAATTGCATTTCTGTATACATTTATAACACTTGCTATGTAATATTCTGTTTTTAATCTACCTTCAATTTTTAAGCTATCTATTCCCATATTAATTATTTCTGGAATTTCTTTTATTAAGCATAAATCTTTTGATGAAAATATACTTGTTCCATATTCACTTTCTTCAATTGGTAGAAGTTGTCCTGGATTATTTTTCTCCTCTGCATATAAATTATATGACCATCTACAACTTTGTGCACAATCTCCTAAATTTGCACTTCTTCCACATAAGAAATCACTTAAGAAACATCTACCTGAAAATGCAAAGCAAATTGAACCATGTCCAAACATTTCTACTTCTAGGTCTTTTGGTTTATTTTCCATTATATATTTCAATTGTTCTTTATTGGCTTCTCTTGCCATTATTACTCTTTTTGCCCCATTTTTATACCAAAAGTTACAATCTCTTAAACTTACTATATTAGCTTGTGTACTTACATGTATTGGTACATCTGGTGCATATTGTTTCAATGTATCTATAACACCACCATCTGCTGCAATTATTCCATCTGGTTTTACTTTATTTAGTATTTTTGCCATTTCTACTATTTCTTCATATTTCTCATCCCATGCAAATATGTTTAATGTAACATTTACTTTTTTTCCAATACTATGTGCATATTCAATTGTTTTTACTAAATCATTATTATCCATATCAGCTCTTGTTCTTAAAGATAATGATGATGTCCCACAATATACTGCATCTGCTCCATATTTAAATGCTGTTTTTGCTTTTTCGAATGAACCTGCTGGTGCTAATAATTCTATTTTTTTCATTTCATTTCTCCTTTTCTGAGACAAGTGGGACAGTCCAAATTTGTCTCACTTTTTCTGTCATATATTGTCGATTTATTTTAATTTCAAAATTTGACATTTTTTGATTTATTTAGTGAGACAAATTTGGACTGTCCCACTTGTCTCATTATATATTTTTTTCCTCTTATTGTCAATAAATTTGCATTATGTTTCCTTTTATGATATAATATATATATTCGTTTTATACAATAAGATTAGAAAAATAAAGGAGGTTTTTGACCAATGAATAGTATTCAACCAAAAGTAACTGCTCATTTTCCGGATATAAATACATATTTATGTCCTAAGAAAATGATATCACTTTCAGATGCTGACCGGAATTATCGAAAGGCTTTAGTTGATACTGGTTTGGCATATAATATCGAATACGCTAATAAGTTATCTGAATATCAAAACATTTACAAACCACAAAACATAAAACCCATACAAAGAGACTTTTCTCAGTTCAGGTCTCATATGGATAAGTGGAGAAATAAAAATGGCTACAAATTTTCTATTGTATTTCAACGCAGAAAAAAGGGATATATTAAATTTAATGAAAAAGTTCGTCTTTTTATTAATAATAGTCTTAATGCTACATCTGATGAAGAAAAAATGAAATACTCATTAGATCGAATTTGTGACGAAATTGGTGTACGGCTAATTATTCTTTTTGGTAAGGATGATACTCATGAGTCAGTTTTAATGTGCTATAAAATCCTTAATGAAGTAAATTATTTCTTTACAGTAAAAAAAGGATATATTCCTGTTAACGCAGAACCTTTAATTGATTTGGGTTTCAATCCCAAACAGTATCCAAAGGTAATAGTACCAACTGACGAAGAAGCACAGCTTCCTGAAGGTCTGGATGTTAAAGTAAAAGATTATTATAAGACACCTAAGAAACACGCTTATCAATCCCTGCACATTGCGTACAGTTCTTCATTATATGGATTGCCATTTGAAATTCAGATAAGAACTATGGCAACTCATACTAGGGTCGAATATGAAACCTCGAGTCATTATTATCATGATAAAAAAAGATATCCTGAACGAATTGAACTTGATCGTCCAAATGTAAATATATATGGATATCAATATATGGAAGAGAGTGATGAATCAGAAGATTTTATTGGTCTTCAAAAATCTGTTGACCCATTCAACATCCTTTATTAAACTTAAGCATATTAATATTTGCTTAAAACAAATCGGAAATCCCCCTTTACTTACTAAGGGGGATTTTATATTATAATAATTAATTATTTAATTCTACTAATCGCAAGTCCATCTCCAACTTCTAATATCTCTGTTTCTAAATTTGGATTTTCAGATACCTCTTTTATGTATTCTCTTAAATTTCTGACAGCTGTACGTTGTTTATGTTTGTTATAATCACTCATAACATAGCCTTTATATAAAATATTATCTGCAAATATTATTCCATTTGCATTAATCATTCTTAAAGCTTCTTTTAAGAAAAATGGATATTTTCCTTTAGCAGCATCTATAAATACCATATCATACTTTTCAGAAATAGTTGGTAATATCTCTACTGCATCACCTTCATATAAATTGATTTTGTCTTCAACTCCAACATTTTGGAAGTTTATTTTTGCTTCTTTAATTCTTTCTTCATCTCTTTCAATTGTATCTATACAGCCACCTTCAGCCAAAAATTCTGAAAAGCACATTGCAGAATATCCAACTGCCGCTCCAATCTCTAATATTCTTTTTGGAGGATTATTTTTTAATTCTTTTTCTATTACTTCTAATGTATCATCCATTATTATTGGAATATTTTCTTCTAAAGCTTTTTGTTTAACTTTTTCTAATTCTTTTTTATTCATTTTTCCCTACCTTTGAATTATTTGGAACAATCCAAATTTTTATCTTTTTTAAAATTAGAAGTTAGAAGTCAGAAGTTGGAAGCCAATTTTTGACTTTACTTCTCTAACCTCTAACTTCTAACCTCTTACTTCTGTATATTATTTATTTCTATTAGCTCTTTCTCTTTCTTTAGAATCAAGAATTTTCTTTCTTAATCTAATAGATTTAGGTGTTATTTCAACTAATTCATCATCTTGTATAAATTCAATAGCTTTTTCTAATGACATTTGAATTGGTGGTACCAATCTTAATGCATCATCTGAACCTGAAGCTCTTGTATTTGTTAAATGTTTTTCTTTACATACATTTATAGCTAAGTCTTCTCCTCTTGAATTTAATCCAACAATCATTCCTTCATATACTTCTACACCAGGTCCTATAAATAAGTCTCCTTTATCTTGTGCATTATATAATCCATAAGTAATTGATTTTCCTGCTTCAAATGCAACTATTGTTCCTCTAACACGTGCTTGGATTTCTCCTTTGAATGGTTCATAACTATCAAATATATGGTTCATTGTTCCTTCACCTTTTGTATCTGTAAGGAATTCTGTTCTATATCCAATTAACCCTCTTGCTGGTATTCTAAATTCTACTTTTGTATGTCCAGCTTCTGCAGGTTCCATGTTTATCATTTCTGCTTTTCTTCTACCTAATTTTTCTATAACATTTCCTACACAGTCATCTGGTACATTTACAACTAATAGTTCAATAGGTTCACATTTAACTCCATCTATTTCTTTAATGATAACTTTTGGTCTTGAAACTAAAAGTTCAAATCCTTCTCTTCTCATTGTTTCTATTAATACTGATAAGTGAAGTTCTCCTCTTCCTGATACGTCAAATGCATCTGGTGTATCTGTTTCTTTTACTCTTAATGATACATTTCTTTCTAATTCTTTAAATAATCTATCTCTAATATGTCTTGATGTTATAAATTGTCCTTCTCTTCCTGCTAATGGTCCATTGTTTACACTAAATGTCATAGATACTGTTGGTTCATCTATATCTACAAATGGTATTTTTTCTGGATTATTGAAATCACATATTGTGTCTCCTATATTGATATCTGCAAGTCCGGCAAGTTCTATAATATCTCCTGCTCTTCCTTCTTCAACTTCAACTTTATTTAATCCAACATGTGTATATACTTTTGCAATTCTTCCTTGTGTTATTTTATCTTCTTTTCCACAAATTGCAACTGGCATTCCTGTTTTTATTATTCCTCTTTCTATTCTTCCTACTGCAATTCTTCCTACATAGTCATCATAGTCTATATTAGAAACTAGCATTTGTGCTGTTCCTTCTTCATCACAGTTTGGTGCACTTATTGTATTTATTATTGTTTCAAATAAACATGATAAATCTGTTGTTTCATCTGCTAAGTCCATTTTTGCAATTCCGTTTTTTGCTGATGCATATACAACTGGGAAGTCTAGTT
>CAOKJC010000021.1 GCA_948468685.1 uncultured Clostridium sp.
TTAAAATTATAACTCAAATCTCATTTTTCTAAGGAACTTTTTTTACAGCCCCTTTATTTTTTTGAAAACATATGGTAAAATAAATTCATAAAAGTAGTAAGGGGAAAAAGGAATAATGGATGAAGAAAAGATATTAGTGATGCTTAAAGGAGGAGATAAAACAAAAGATACAGAATATTTTTCAAAATGCAATAATGGTAAGATAAAAATAAAATTTTATAAAAACGAACAAGAATATACTTATAATGAGATAAATGTGATAATAAAAGAAGCCCCGATATTAATAAACCTAGAAGAAAGAGATGTATATTATAGAAATCAAATCTTATTTAATATTGAGAAAGTAATTAGATTTGAAGAGTTTGTGAAAATTATATATAAAAGTGGAGAAACAGAAGTATTTAGATATAATGAGTTATCGTTTGGATCTAATTCAATAGAAAATTTGAATAAAAATGTAATTGAATATTTTAAGGAAATATCAAACTATGTAAAAAGTGGTAAAGAGGAAGAAGACGAACATGAAGAAAAACAAGAAAGTTTCTTAAAAAGAGAATATGAAAAATTAAATTATATAAATGAAGAGAGTATCTTAAATTGCTATATTAATAAAGTTGATTTAATGAAACCAACAGAAGAAAAGCATAATATAATTTATCCATTTAAATTTAATTTGAGCCAAAAAAAGGCGATAGAAAATGTATTTAAAAGTAATGTATCAATTATACAAGGTCCTCCAGGAACAGGAAAAACACAAACGATATTGAATATAATAGCTAATTTGGCTATTATACAAAATAAAACAGTAGCAGTAGTTTCCAATAATAATGAAGCAGTAAAAAATGTGAAGGATAAACTAAAAAAGGATGGATATGATTTTATAGTTGCAGATTTAGGAAGAAAGAGCAAAAGAGAGAAATTTTTGGAAAATATCCCACAACCTAATGTTAAAAACTTTAATTTAGAAGAAGATGAAAGTCAACTATTAAGCCATATACAAGAATTAAACAATAGTTTAGATTACTTATTAGATAAAAACAACCAAAGAGCAAAGTTAGAAAAGGAAATAGATGGATTTAAGCTAGAACAAAGATATTTTGAAGAATATTATAAAAAACAGAATATAGAAGAAATACAAAAATTGTCTTTTTATCATAAAACGGATGACAGAATTTTAGAATTTTTATTAGATACTCAATTGCTATATGAAGGAAAAATTAAAGTAAAATGGTTATATAAAATTAAATTATTATTTAAATATGGAATGATCAATTTAAAAGAATTGGATGAACATTTGACTGAGTTCATATTAAGTTTACAAAGAGAGTTTTATAAAATAAAAATAGAAAAACTTGAGAAAGAATATAAAGAAATAAAAAATGAATTGGAAGTACATAAATTTGAACAATTACAGAAAGAACATCAAGAAATTTCTGAAAAGATTTTCAAAAATAGATTATATATGAAATACGATGGAAAAAATAATGAGTTCAATTTACAAAACTACAAAGAAAATATAGATGATTTTTTACAATCGTTTCCAATTGTATTAAGCACAACATATTCTTTGAAAAATTGTATACCAAATAACTTTATGTTTGATTATGTAATTATAGATGAAGCTTCACAAGTAGATTTATTAGCAGGTTCACTTGCATTATCTTGTGCTAAAAATGCAATAATAGTAGGTGATGAAAAACAATTACCACAAATAGTGGATAAAAAGATAAAAGAAAAAATATCTAATTTAGAAGTTGATATATGTCATGATTATTTTGAAAATAGTATTTTATCAGCAATATTACGAACCTATGGTGATAAAATACCAAGAGAAACATTAAAAGAGCATTATAGATGTCATCCTAAAATTATAGAATTTTGTAATAAAAGATATTATAATAATGAATTAATAGCATTCTCTACTAAAGAGCATCAAAAAGTAAAGAGACCTTTAATATTGTATTATACAGCTGAAGGAAATCATATGAGAAAGATTACAAGGGGAAATAAAAAAGGTACATTTAATGAACGAGAACTAGAAGTTATAAAAGATGAGGTTTTACAAGATGATAGGACAAATCAATACAGTAATGACGAAATAGGAATTACAACACCTTATAGAATGCAAGCAAATAATATACAAAAAGCTACAAAACAAGAAATAGAGAGTGATACAATTCACAAATTTCAAGGAAGAGAGAAAAAGCTAATGATACTTTCTACTGTACTGGATAGTAGTAACATGGGTAAAAGAGGCATTGATTTTGTAGATGATCCTTGTATGATAAATGTTGCAGTTTCAAGAGCAATTGAACAATTTGTTATAGTAACAGATAAAAGATTATTTAGTGAAGAGGGAAACGATGTAAAAGCATTATTGAAATATATTAAATACAATGAATTAGATTCAGAAATTATGGATAGCCAAATAGTTTCAGTATTTGATTTATTATATAAAGAATATTCAAAAAAGTTAGAAAAATTAAATAGAAATTTACTTAATAGATCTAGATTCAAAAGTGAAAATATAATGGATACCATTTTGAATAATGAATTAAAAAAAGAAGACTATAAAGATTATAAATATGAAAGAGAAATAGTTATTAGAAACATCTTTAAAAATCTAGATAATTTAAATGATGAAGAGAAGGCATATGTAAATAATGGTGCAAGAATAGATTTTGTTATATATGACAAAATGGATAATAAGCCAAAACTATTTATAGAAGTTGATGGTTTTGAATATCATAAAAATAATCCAAAACAATCAAAAAAAGACGAGATGAAGGATAATATAGCTAAAAAAAATGGAATAGATATGTTAAGATTTGAAACAGGTGGTAAGTCTTATGATGAAGAGAAAATAATTTCAGCAATAAGAGAGAAAATTATAAAATGAATAAGGAGATGAGATAATATGGCAAGTAAACCAATATACCAAATATATGTAGAATTACAAGAATATAAACCCAAAATATGGAGAAGATTTCAAGTGATGAATGATATAACAATGGCAAGATTAGCGTATATACTAATGACATTATTTGAAATGCAAGGAAGTCACTTATATCTATTTGAAGTAGATGAATTGAATAATTTTATTATCAATAATCTAGAATATTATAATAAACATTTAGAAGATTTTAAAGATGATGACTTCTTTAAAATTGGACAATATGGATGTATATTTGAAGATGATACCATTATTCCAAGATTAGATAAAAAGTATAAAGAATTAAAAGATGCAAAAGATATAAAATTGAAATGGGTATTAGACAAAGAAAATGAAAAAATGGAATTTCAATATGATTTTGGTGATAACTGGAGATTTAATATAGTGCTAGAAAAAATATTCAAAGATGAAAGGATAGGTGGAAGAGAGTTACCGAGAGTAATTGAAGGAGAAGGGTTTGGAATAATAGAAGACTGTGGTGGAACGATGGGATTAGAAGACATTAAGAAAGCTTTTGAAGCAAAAAAAGGTGAAGATTATGAAATGTATTCTAATTGGTTAGGGACAGAATATTTAGATTTAGATAAATGTGATTTAGAAGATTTAAATTTCAGATTAAAGAAATTACCTAGAATATTTAAAGAGAGTTATGAATATGGATTAGAGCCAACAGAAGCATCGATAAAACTGTTAGAAAGAGATTATAAGAAATAGTAAATATGTTTCAATTTACAAGCCATATAGAAACTGTTACAGTATTAACGCAGAAAAATCAAGGGTTGTAGCGATTTGAAATAGAGAAAATGTTGTAAATGTCAACCGTTTGTCAACCAAAGTTTTAAGTGGTTGACAATTTTATATAAAAAATAAGAGCCTTAATGACTCTTATTTTGATTTACAGCATTTTCAAATATTTCTACAGAATTATTACTCATTTTTTCAGTATGATGAACATAGGTATCATATGTTGTTTCGATATGAGCATGTCCTAGTCTAACTTGGACATCTTTTATTTCTGCTCCATTTTCTACAAGTGTAGTTGCATGGGTATGTCTTAAAGAATGATAATTAAAAGTTATTCCTAAACCATAATTAATTACTTTTGATGCATATTTAAAAGTATTGGTAGTTATAAATTCGCCATTCTCTTTGGTACATACCATATCAACCTTTTTTAAAATCCCAGCATGAACATTAGCAGGTAAAGAATAAAGAGGTCTATATTCTTTGTTGTCAATTTTCTCTTTACCTTCATAAGTGCAAGAATAATATGGTCCATATTTTAATTTGTTTTGGAGCTGATCCTTTTTATATTTTTTTAAAATATTTAATAAAGTATTCCCTATTTCTATTGTTCTTGTACTTGTAGGAGTTTTAGGAGTTCCAAAATACCACAATTTAGTATCATCATTATAATATATAATTTTATTTATAGATATCTTTCTATTTTCTAAATCAATATCATCCCAAGTCAATCCTAATGTTTCTCCAATCCTAAAACCAGTATAATATCCAATAATAATAGGAATATAAAATGTAGAACCATAGGGAAAACGAGAGATGATTTTTTCAAATTCTTCATTAGTAATATATTTATGATTTGCATCAGTTGTAGTATGTTCATACTTTGGAAACTTAACATATATCATAGGACTTTCTTTAATAAAATTGCAAGGATGTACTGCATACTTTAAAGAACCAGAAAGAACACCGATTAAGTTAATTAAATGATTCTTACTAAATCCATTTATATATCTAGAATTTATAAATTTTTGGAGAACTGCTGGTGTTAAAGCTTTTAATTTATAAATTCCTAAATTAGGTTTGATATGATTTTCAATATAATTTTTATAACATTTTTGTGTATTTATTTTTAATTCTAAACATACATAATTTTTGAACCAATAATCAAAATAGTCTGCTACAGATATTTCAGAAGGTTCAAAATGTAATCCAGAATTATTATATTCTGCGAGAGCTATTGTACCAGCTTCCAATGCTTCCTTTTGTGTTTTAAAACCACCTTTTGTAATTTGTTTTCTTTTTCCATCAACTCTGGCAGCTTCAAATTGATACTGCCATGTTTTGCCTCTTTTCCTCGTGTTCAATTTTGACATAAAAATAACCTCCATTTTATTAAATATTTTTATATAAACACTTGAAAATGAAGGTATAAATATATTATAATATAAATATAAATTCACTTTCGAGTGAGTTTATCGTTTCGGGTAATGTGTTGGGTCGCAAATCATCACATTATCCTTTTTTATTTTCTATTGTTTCTTAATTCTTCAATTATAGTTGCTAACATAAAGAATAAGAAGAAACTGATAAAACCAGTAAGTAGAATCATAAGCATAACAGGTAAATTAAAATCACTATATGATCCAGTTGGAATAGTGTTTCCAGCAATAATACTTGAAATAATAATTATTATAAAATAGAGTATTGATATTTTATGATATCCATTTAGATTAGAATCATTGCTAGAAGAATTATATCTATCATTATAGCAACTTCTACAATAGCCTTTATATTCTTTACTTGTTTCTTCAGATATTTCCTTACAACATTCTTTGCAATATATTTTATCTTCCATATTGTTTCCTCCTTTCTATTAATTAAAAGCATTTTCACTTTGAGATTTTATGACTCTACCAAGAATTTTGATATTATTATTTTTTTCAATAGGAAAATAAGGGTTCATAGAATGTAATTCAATTCCATTTTCTGTTTTTATGATTTTTTTAATAGTAATAATATTTCTATCATCAATAAATACCAAAGCAGTTTGACCACTTTCCACATCTTCTTGATAATGTACAATAGCAAGATCACCTTTGCCAAGAAGAGGTAACATATTATCTTCTGTAGGTTCAAATGCAAAATAATTATTTGGATCATTCCATTTTCGTTGAGTTCTTATATTAATATAGTCAATGATATTATCTGTCGAAAATATATTATTAATATCAATTATATTTAAGATTGGTATTTTATAATTAGGGACTGAATTAACTTCAAATTCTTGTTGTTCATCTAATAGACTTAATAATTCCTCAATAGACATATTCATTGCTTTGGCTAGTTCATTAGCAGCATCAGTTGTTATTGAATATGGCTTTTTGGTTTTTGGGTTATATATTTTTTCCAAAGTATTAATATAGGAAGGACTAAGATTAGTACGAGAAGCAAAGGTTCTCTGACTAATTTTATATTTTGTTCTATAATCTTTTATAACTTCTCCTATAAACATAAAATCACCTCTTTGTAAAGTATTGTATAATAAAATGTGCAAAAAATCAATACTTAAAAATAAATTTGATTATTTTGCACAAAATACTTGACAAAATAAAAATAAAGTAATATTATGACCATACAAAGCACAATATAATGTGCAAAAGAAAGGAGGAAAGCAAATGAAAAATAATGTAGAAAAATACCGAAAAGAAAAAGGAATGTCACAACAGGAATTAGCTGATGAATCAGAGGTATCAAGAAATACTATATCCAACTTAGAAAGAGGATTAGTTACTAATGTAGGATATAAAACAATGAATAATATATCTAAGGCATTAGGAAAAGAAGTATCTGAAATTTTTTTTAAAGAATAAGCACAATATATTGTGCTAAAAGGAGCATGAAATATGAAGAAAAATAAAATAAGCGACCCAACACAAAAACGAAAGGAGAAAACATGGAAGAAATAATTTATACAGTAGCTGAAACAGCTAAACTGTTAAAAACAAATCCAGCATATATATATAAACTTATAAATGCAGGATTACTACCAGCACTAAAACTGGGAGGAATTAAAATAAGAAGAACTTCACTATTAAAATTTTTACAAAAATATGAGGGAAAAGACTTAAGAGATGTAAACAATATAAAAGAATTGGAGGTGGAAAAACATGAAATTGAGAATTAAAAATAAGAAAAAGCTTATAGTTAGAATCATAGAACTACTTGTAATTATAGCAACGATTATATTGACAATAATATCTATAAATTATGCTACTAAATTAAGAGGGCATAAAGCATATGGTGGAGAATATTGCATACCGATACTAGGATGTATATCAATCATGATAATAGAAGAGCTCTATCAAGAAAGTGAAAATAAAAAGAAAGGGGAATAAGAAATGGAAAAGGAATTGATATTAAAAATAATGAAAACAGCATTAGAAATTAATAGCAGAGAAAGAAATACAATATTTATAACTTACTATGGACATATAAATTCACTAACAGTACAGATACATACAAAAGGATGGGAAAAAAATAAATATCCAGATTATTCTAAAGATATATATATGAATAACATGAATCTAGAACAAAATAAAAAAGAATTATTAGAAATATTAGAAAAATTAGAACAAATAAAAGAACTATCAATAACCGACCAAAGCCATGATAGTTCAAATGATTAGAGTACAAACAATTAAATAAGCACTCTACTAGTATTATAACACCAAAAACAAAAATGTCAACATCACAAATATAAGTTTGTAAGAGTCACAAAAGAAAGGAGCAATGTATAGTGAATTATATAAAACAGCTCAACGAGTTCTATTCTACACTAGATTACAAACCATTATCTGCAAATGCTATTGCAATATACATGTTTATATTACACATAGCAAATAAAACAGGATGGATTGATGAATTTAAAGTAGCAAATTCCACTCTAATGGGTAAATGTAAGTTAAATATATCAGCACTGCAACGAGCCAGAAACGAATTAATAACTCAAGGATATATTTACTACAAGAAGCGGTTCAAATCAAAATGATGCACCTAGATATAAAATTATAAAACTATATTATAAAAATGAACAACCGAGCGAACAAGCAGATGAACAACCGAACGAACAACCGAACACACAACCAGGCGAATACATTAATAAACAAAACAAAACTAAATTAAATAAAACTAAACTAAATAAATTTTTTAAATATATATCAACTGAAGGGGAAAAGTTCGAAAAAATATCAGAATCAGAAAAGCAAGGGATAATACTAAAATTAAAAAAACTAGGAATTTACATAGAAGATACATCAATATTGCAATATATGTCAGAAGAACAAATACAAGATATAAAAATTCAATATTGGACTGTCAAAGAATTATATAGAGGTCCATACAAAATATTCCTAGATAAACTCAACAGAGAGAACTTTATATTCAAATATTTGCAAAGTAAAAAATATATAAAGCAAGATCCAGAATTCAAAGAAGATATAGTCAAATATTTTATAAAAATAGTGCAAACAGATTTGAGTGGAGATGATAAAAAATGAGTGTAAAGAATAGAATAGCAGAATTAAAAACTAGAATAGAACCAACAGTATTTGAAAGAATCATAAAAGAGGATGATGGAATAGGAGCTCATCTAGTAAACAAAAAAGTAAAAGAAAAATATAAATATTACATGTGTGATTATTGTGGACAGGAAATAAGAATCGCAAATAAGTGGGCAGAAAGGACAGGCTCAAAAGTAACAATACCAGCAAGTATAACAAATCAAGGCGAAATAGTATTGGCACTACACAATAAATGCTTAAAACCAATGTTAACAGAATTAGAGGAGGAATGAAAAATGTTAGATTTTATAATGAATCTACTTGGATATGAAAATATTAATAAAATTAAAGTTCCAGAAGGATATAAGATACCAAGAGCAGACAAAATGAGATGCAAAGCAAATTTTTATAATGCAACAGGAGAATTCCAAGATAAGATAATAATCAATCAAGAAAAAGTATTATTAGATGGATATATAACACTACTATTATGCAAATGGTCCGAAAGAAAATATGTAAAAGTAATGAAAATAAACTGCAACCAAGAAACATACAAAGTTGCATATAGAGGATATAGATTAAAAACAAGAGAAAAAAGACAGGAGATATAAAAAATGGTATATGAATTCACTATACATCAAAGATTGCCAAGTTTAAATGATTATCTTAACAGATGTAAACACAATAGGCATATTGCAGCAAAATTCAAATCACAAATTGATAGAAACATATGCTGGGAAATACTAGCACAATTAAGAGATGTAAAAATCACAAAACCAGTAATCATACATGTAACTTGGATAGAAGAAAATAAAAGAAGAGATGTTGACAATGTATATAGTGCTATTAAATTCATGCAAGATGCACTAGTAAAAATGCAAGTATTAGCAAATGATGGTGTAAAAAATGTAGTAGATGTAAATAACAAAATACTTTATGAAAAAGAAAGTAAAGTAATTGTAAAAATAGAAGAGGTGTAAAATGTGTAATCCAAACATAAGAAAAGATTGTAAATTCTATAGAAATGACTCATATTTTCGAGGATGCACAATACTGAAAGAACAAATATGTAGAAATAAAAAATGTAAATTTTATAAAAAGAGGAATGAAGATGAAACTAAAAATATTAAGCCTATTCACAGGAATAGGAGCTTTCGAAAGAGCATTAAAGAATATGGGTATTGAATGTGAAGTTGTTGGATTTTCTGAAATAGACAAATATGCAATAAAAAGTTATTGTGCAATTCATAATGAAGATGAGAGAAAGAACCTAGGAGATATAACAAAAATAGATGCAAAATTATTAAAACAAGTAAGTTCAGCAGCAGGTACAGAAATTGACATTATAACACATGGAAGTCCTTGTCAAGATTTTAGTGTGGCAGGAAAACAAGCTGGTGCAGAAAAAGGAAGCGGAACTAGAAGTAGTTTAATGTGGTACACAGTAGACATAGTGCAACAGATAAAACCAAAATATGTAATATGGGAAAATGTAAAAAACATATTAAGCAAAAAACATAAGCATAATTTTGATAATTACATAGAAATGATGAGTCAATTAGGATACAACAATTATTACCAAATATTAAATGCGAAAGATTATGGAATACCACAAAATAGAGAAAGAGTATATACAATCAGCATAAGAAAAGACATAGACAATAAACAATTTGAATTTCCAGAAAAAGAAGAATTGAAAATAAGATTAAAAGACATATTAGAAGCAGAAGTTGATGAGAAATATTACTTAAGTGAAAAAATGCAAGATTATGTTCTGGATTTCAATAATAAACAAAAAGGCACTGCATGGGAGGGCAGAGCTGATGAAGAAAAACTAAATACAAACATTGCACACGCAATAGGAGTAAGAAGTGCAGGTGGAAATCAAAGAGCAGGAGTTAGCAATTTTGTAATAGATGGTTATCGTGAGGAAATAAAAGTTAAAGATTTAAAACAAAAAATCAAAAATGCAACTAATTCAGAAGATCCATATATTGTTGCTAGTAGAGGTAGAAATCCAGATAATCCTAGTTCAAGAAAAGCAGGAGAACATTTAGAACAAAGATTAGAAGTAAACACAAACGGAACAACTAATTGTATTAGTACAGTTCAAAAAGATAACTATGTTGTCGAAGGCAATATCAAGATAAGAAAATTGACACCATTGGAATGCTGGAGATTAATGGGATTTAGTGATGAAGATTTTAGAAAAGCAGAAAAAGTGAATAGCAATGCACAATTATATAAACAAGCAGGAAATAGTATCGTGGTAAATGTACTGGAGAAAATATTTAAAAATTTATTATTGGAGGAATGAATAATGTTAATATTGCCAATAAAAAAACAATGGTTTGATATGATAAGAAGCGGAGAAAAGAAAGAAGAATATAGAGAAATAAAGCCATATTGGTTTAAAAGATTTTCTAAAAACATAATAATATTTCATTATGATGGGTATAACAGGCATTTAATAGATGTAATATTGCGAAACGGATATAGTTCTAATAGTCCACAAATGAAATGCAAATGTATTTTACATATAGGACAAGGCAAAGAAGAATGGGGAGCAGAACCTAATAAAGAATATTACATACTTGAAATATTAGAAATACTGGAGGTACAGAATGTTAACTGAAGAAGAAAGAGAATTTTTAGAAGAAACCTTAAAGTTTGGAAATTATGTAAGTGGTACAGGTAATGGAGTTATAAAGTACATAGTAAAAAGAGGGTATTGGTTATATCTCTGCTTTAGTCCTCACCACAGTAATTCGATTTATATTGATAAAAATATATATTTCAAAGGGTTAAACGAGGATGAAGAATATACATTAAACGAACTGAAAGTGAAAGTAGGAAAAAATGATAATTGATTTTTTTACAGGAAAAGAAGTTAAGTTTGATTATACTTGTGACAGTTGCAAATACAATTTAGGAAACAAAAAAGAAAATGAAAAAATATTAGATGATATTATTTGGTGCGATAAATACATAAATTACAGGTATAAAATGAACTGCAGTTGTGATTACTATAAATTTAAATATGAAGGGAGCAAATAAAAATGTCAAATGAAGAAAAGAAGGCAATAGAATATTTTCAGGAACATATAAATTATTTTCAAGAGCAAATTAAAATTATAGAAAATTTTGATTGTGATTATTATGAAGAAGAATATGAACTATATAAGAACAGGATAAAACAATTTAATACGATATTAAATTTAATTCAATTACAGCAAAAGAAAATAGAGATTAAAAACAAAATAATAGAATTTTGCAATAAAGATCTAACAGAGCAAGTAAGAATACTTCTGGCAAAATATTGGTTAACTCATACAAATGATGAAGTATTTGAAACATTTGGATGTGATTATGTACCTAATATTGAATATCAAAATAAAGCTAGAGAAATAAAAGATATATTGGAACTTGAACTACACAAAAAAATAAATTTAAATACATTAAGTAAATTTGAAATAAAAGCAATTATGGGAGGAGCAACAAGTTATCCTATAAAATGAAGGGAGTAAAAGAAAATGAATGTAAAAGAAGCGATAGAGCAGATAGAAAGTTTAATTGATGACAGAAAAAGTTTTATAGATCCAACAGACAAAGATGAAAATAATATTTTTAGAAAAGATATAGAAGCAATAAAAATAGTTCTATCGGAACTAGATAGAAAAAATAAAATAATAGATAAAATGGCACAAAAAATTGTAAAATTAGATAATTCTGATCAATATTGTTTAGGAAGAAAGAAAAGTTGTCCATATAATAGACCAACACTAATTAAGTGTAAAGAATGTGTAAAATATTATTATGAAAAGAGGAATAAAAGATGATAATTGTAAGTCAAGATAGAACAATGAATTTTAATTATGAAAATATTGAAACAATAGGAGTAGGAAATCCATTAGATAATAATGATGGTAAATTTTTAATATTAATAGAAACAGTTAGTGATAATCAATATACAATAGCAGAATATGAAACAGAAGAAAGAGCAAAAGAGGTGTTAGAAGAGATAACTTTTGCATATGCAAATATGGAAATGTTAAAAATTCCTAAAATAGATATTCATCAAATAATACTAGCAACAGAAATGATAAGAAATATTTGCTATAAAATGCCAGAAAAATAGGAGGAAGATTGTAATGATAATATTATCTCAAGATGAAAAAAAGATAGTAAGTACAGACAATTTAAATTATATAGAGTTTGAAGAAAAAGAAATGAATTACAATAGTTATATATACATAATAACAGCAAACTTTACAAAAGAACAAATAAGGTTAGGACAATATAAAACATTTGAAAGAGCAAAAGAGGTATTGCAAGATTTATTAAAGAAGATGAATAGTCAAAAATATTTGTTAAAACCGAAAGCAAACATTGATAACGAAACAATTCAAAGTGCAAAACAATATTTTGAAAACATTAACAAGATAGATTTAATTATTGATGACAAAAATTTTAATATTATTCCAATAGGAAATAATGAAACAATCATATATGAAATGCCAAAAGAATAGGAGGTCCATATGACAAAAGAAGAATTAATAATATTATTAAAAGAACACAAAGAGAATGTAGCTAAATTAAGATTAAGAAAAAAAGAAAAAAGATATTATGAAAGTAAATTAAATGCAAAGCCAAGGATAGAAACAAGTATATCTTCAGCACCAGGTATAAATGCAGATATAAGAAGTAAAAATAGTATTAGTGACAAAGTTGGGGATGCAGTAGTAAAAGAACTAACTCGAATTGAAGAAGAAAAAGAAGAGGCAAAAATAAAAATTGCCGAATTAGAACCGATAATTCAAGAGCTAGAAGATAAAGTAGAGGAAGCGGAAATAAGAATGAATTGTCTATATTATAAAGAAAGGGAAGTGCTTACTGCATATTATGTTGAAAATAGAACTGCAGAAGATATAAGTCAAAATTTATATTTTAAATTATTTAGTAGAACATGCTCTCCAAGATATATAAGAATATTAATACAAGAAAGTACAGAAAAAATATTAAAATTGTAAAAAAATTCACTATATAGTTCCTATTTTTATAATTTATTATATAGTATAATATTATCAGTCAAAAAATAAATATGGCTAAAAATTCTATCGAAGAGCGAGTAAATGATGAATACTTGCTCTTTTTGATATTCTAGGATATCAATTTGAAAAAATTCCAAAAAATGCTCCTAAAAGATAAAATAAGAGTAGCCTAGAATACTCTTATTGAAATAAAAGAGGTGTTGATATGACTAAAGCTGAATTATTTAAAAAACATAATGAAGAAAAATGTTCAAGATGTAAAATAAATAAAGATTGTGAAATACATATTACCAGAGATGGAAAAACGAGGTGCACTTATGATGAAATGTTTAAAAACGAATCAGGTGTGTTCGGAGCGAAACAAAAAGTGTAAAGAATGCAAATTAGATGATTGCAAAAAAGCAATGGAAATATTAGAAGAACACGAAAAGAAAATAAAAGATGAAAAAATCAAAAATATAATAAAACAATTACCATTAAAGTGTCAAAATTGTAATTTGTATCAAATAACAGATGTAGCAAAGCAAAAGATATATTGCCCATATATGATTGGTAATTCATGTGTAATGAAATAGAAATGAGGAAAAACTATGCAAATTGTATATAAAAAAATAGAAGAATTAAAACCATATAAAAATAATCCTAGAAAAAATGATGAAGCTGTACCTTATGTAGCAGAATCAATAAAACAATTTGGATTTAAAGTGCCAATTATAATTGACAATAATAATGAGATAATTGCAGGACATACAAGATATAAAGCAAGTATTGAATTAAAAATGAAGGAAGTCCCTTGTATAATTGCTGATGATTTAAATGAAGAACAAATAAAAGCATTTAGACTAGCAGATAATAAAGTAGCTGAAAAAGCAGAATGGGATATGGATTTATTAGAACTAGAATTACAAGATATAGTAGACATAGATATGGAGGACTTCGGATTTGCAATGGATATATCTGAAGATGAAAAATTAGAAGAGGATGATTACGAAGTTATACTTCCAGAAGTTCCAAGAGCAAAATTAAGAGAAATATATCAATTAGGAAATCATAGATTAATGTGTGGAGATAGTACAAATCCAGCAGATGTTCAAAAACTAATGAATGGAGCTACAGCAGATTTACTACATACAGATCCACCATACAATGTAAATATAACAAATAGCGAAGGAATGTCAATTCAAAATGATAATATGGAAGAAAAGGCATTTAGAGAATTTATAAACAAAGCAATGAAGAATGCAGCAGATGTTTTAAGACCAGGTGGAGCATTTTATGTTTGGCATGGAGATAATGAAAGCATTACATTTAGAGAAGCATTAAATAAAAATCAACTTTCAATTCGTGAATGTTTAATATGGGTAAAAAACAACTTTAATTTAGGAAGGCAAGATTATCAATGGATACATGAACCATGTCTTTATGGATGGAAAGATGGTGCAGCACATTATTTTATAAATGATAGAACTCAAAGTACAGTATTTGAAGATAGCATTAATATAGATAAAATGAAAAAAGATGAATTGAAAACAATGCTAAAACAATTATTGAATAATCAAAATACAGAGGCAGTATCAGTAATTCATGAAGATAAGCCAACAAAAAATGATTTACATCCTACGATGAAACCAATTAAATTATGTGGCAAATTAATATGTAATAGTACAAGAGCTGAAGAAAATGTATTAGATTTATTTGGTGGAAGCGGAAGCACATTGATTGCATGTGAACAATTAAATAGAAAATGCTACATGATGGAATATGATCCTAAATATGTAGATGTAATTATAGACAGATGGGAACAACTAACAGGACAAAAAGCAAAAAAAATAAGATAGGAGAAAAACAAAAATGAAATTATATAGTAATGAAATTGTATTTAGAGGCCATCCAGACAAAGTTTGTGATCAAATAAGTGATGCAATATTAGATGCTTGTATGCAGCAAGATTCAAATAGCAGATGTGGAATAGAAGTTGCGGGTGGAAAAGGCAAAATATTTATAACAGGAGAAATAACAAGTAATGCAAATATAAATGTTGAAGAAATAGCAAAAAGAGTATTGAGTGATGTAGGATATTCAACAGATTATGAAATAATCGATAATATAGGGAAACAAAGCCCAGATATAGAACTAGGAACAAATAGTACAATAAATGGTGCTGGAGATAATGGAATGATGTTTGGGTATGCTTGTAATGATACTAAACAAATGCTACCAACAGCTATGGTAATATTACAAGAATTGTCAAAAAAATATGATGAATTAAGAAAAACAGATAAAAGATTTCTACCAGATGGAAAAGCACAAATAACAGGACTATATGATATAGATAATAAATTAATGGTAATAGAAACATTTACAGTTTGTTATCAGAACACAGAAGAGGAAAGAGAAATAACAGATAATATAATCAAAGGTATTTGTTTGGAAATAGCACAAAAATATAACATAAAAATTAAAACATTTTTAATAAATCCAACAGGAAGGTTTAAGATTGGTGGATTTGAAGCAGACTCTGGATTAACAGGAAGAAAAATAGTAGTAGATAGTTATCAATCATTTGCTAATGTTGGTGGTGGTGCTTTCTCTGGAAAAGATCCAACAAAAGTAGATAGAAGCGGAGCTTATAAAGCAAGAGAGATAGCAAAAGAAATGTTAAAAGAATATAATTTGAAATGGTGTTTAGTTCAATTAAGTTATGCAATAGGCAAAGAAGAACCTTTAGCAATTTATATAAAAACAGATGATGGATATATAGAACCAGGAAGCAAAATGTATGAAGAATGTAAACCTAAAAACATAATAAAAGATTTAAAATTAAAACAAAAATTTTATGAAGGAACAGCAAGATATGGTCACTTTGAATAAAAAGAAAAGAAGAAAAAGAAGAAAGTATTATAACTGGGCTGAAGAAATAGCAAAAGGAAATACAAATAAGTTTTATCACTCAACAGACTTTGATATCTGGAGAGAGAAAGTTCTAGAAAGAGATAAAGGAGAATGTCAATTCTTTGCTGGTAAATGGGATGATGGAATCCATAAGCCATATACAATAAAACCAGTAGCAGCAAATACAGCACATCATATAATACCAATAAAAGAAAGACCAGATCTTGCACTTGATGTAAATAATGGAATATCATTATCATTTGAAGCACATGAAATCATAGAAGAAAGAAGAAAGTATAGGTTCAAAAAGAATAAAAAGATAATGACAAAGGAGCAATGGTAGAATGATAAAAGAATATGAAGCTAAAATAATTGAAGAAGATGGAATGCTAAAAGATATATTATATAAATGTGACAAAGCCAGAAACATTGAATGTAATAAAAAAAATTGTGGAGGAGAGTTTTGTAACTATACAAAAGATAAAAGATATGCAATTGATTTTGCAAAAGGTAAAGATATAAATGTAATAGAAACAAAAATATATGCATCTGGTAAATTAGTTAGAAGAATCATAGATTACAAATAAGGAGAAGGAAAAATGAATCTAAAACATTTAATACAAGGATATAACTTCAATAAGATACCAGCAAAGATAGATAAAGAAATAAATCAAGAGAAAGAAAGAGCTGGAGTAATTAAATACAATGAAAAAATACATGGAAGTTACTTACTAGATGATGAAGAAATAGTAGTTGCAATAAACATCTTCAGTAATTGTGTAGTAGAGAAAGATAAAACAATGGACAATCAATTAAAACATACAACACAAACATTATTAATAATACAAAAGACAATGGAACTACTAGGAAATATAAAACAAGAAGAGGCAAACAATATAATGAAACAACTAGGAATGTTCTCTGGTAAGATAAAAGAAAAAGCAGTACACTTCTTAAATTATGTATATAAAATAGACGTAGCAAATGGTTTATTAATGTTTACAATGCTAGAAGAAGCGGAAAAATAAATATAATGGAAGCGGAACACTTACAGTATCAAGCAATTAAAATATAAAAGCCCCCCATCAAATCCAGTAAAAGATTTGGCCTAAAGGGGAGCGGGGGTGGGGCCTCGACTGTTCCAAAATTTTGAAAAATGCTTTTTTAAGGGGGTGCAAAAATAGAGCAAATGGAAAACATTGAAAATACTGAGATTGAAAGTGATAAAATTATCGATATTAGAACCGATTTAAAACAACAGTTAGAAGATTTGAATAAATATGGAAAAGTATATGATGATCTAATAGAAGATTATCTCCAGATGATAAAAACAAAAGATGCTCTGAAACAAGATGTAAAAGATAAGGGCCTCCGATACAAAGTAAAAACGGGAAATGGATTCATGCAAGTAAAACCTAATGAAAGTATTGAAAAATTCATAAAAGTAAATAATCAAATGTTAAAGATATTAGAAACTCTTGGATTAAAAGCACCGCCTGAAAGCGACCAGGGTGATGATGATGGTTTATGTTAAAGAAATACAAGATTATTTGGATTATTATGAGCAAGCACCTAACTTATTTAATAATAAAAGAAAATTACTAATAGAAAATATCGTTAAACCTTTACTAAAAAGGGACGATATTTTTTTTGATGAGGAAACTTATCATAAATGTATTAGATATTGCGAAAGATGGTATTATAAATTATTTCCATACGAAAAATTTATTTATGCATTTGTATTTATGTATAAAAATGACATACCAATATTTCGTACATTTGTAATAATTGAAGGAAGAGGAAATGGAAAAGATGGTTTTATAATTCCACTAGTTAATTTTTTACAAACAGAATATTATGGCATTAAAAATTATAATATTGATATTGTTGCTACATCAGAAGAACAAGCAAAAAATACATACAAAGTAACATATCAGATGTTAGAAAATAATAAGAAAAAATTCAAATCATATTTTTACTGGAATAGAGAAGAATGTATAAACAAGAAAACAAAATCTACAATGAGATTCAATACATCAAATGCAAAAACAAAAGATGGTAAGCAAGATGGTGCAATTGTATATAATGAATATCATGCTTATGAAAAAGATGAACAAATAAAAGTTTTCCAGAGTGGTTTAGGAAAAATAAAACATCCTAGAATTTTTATAATAACAACAAATGGATACGTAAGAGGTGGTCCATTAGATGAATTATTAGATGTATGTGAAGGTGTATTAAATGGGGAAAGTAATGAGTTAAGATACTTTCCTTTTATTTGCGAAATAGATTCAGAAGAAGAAGCGGATAATCCAGAAATGTGGCATAAAGCAAATCCTAGTTTAGAGTTTATGCCAGTTTTACAAGATGCAATTAACCTTGATTATTTAGAAATGAAAAAATTCCCATCTAAAAGAGCAGAATTTATGACAAAAAGAATGAATTTCCCACAAAGAAATGAAGAAGAAACAATAACAACATGGGAAAAAATATTAAAAGCATCATTTAGTGATGTAAAAAAGAAAATAGAAAGAACAACAGTAGACTTAAAAGGAAAATCGGCAATTGTTGGAATAGATTTTGCATCATTAAATGACTTCGCTTGTGCTGGATTTCTATTTAAAGTGAATGGAGAATATATATGGCGTTCTAAAACGTGGATATGTGCGAAAAGTAAATTTTTCAAAGATATAAAATTTCCATTCAGTAATAAAGGACAACAAGGATTTAATGATTTTGAAGTTGTATATACAGAAACAATAGATGCAAGAGAAATGATTTCATGGATTATATCAGAAATGCCTAAATATAATGTGAAAAAAATCGTATTGGATACATACAGATATAAATTACTAGAACAAATATTTATTGAAAAAGGAATAACAGTAGAATCTAAAGATACACCATATGGACTTGTAAGAATGATAAGATATCCAGCTTCAATTGCTGCAATTGTTGCACCAAGAATTGAAGCAGCTTTCGCTGAAGAAAAGATAAATATTGGAGAT
>CAOKJC010000022.1 GCA_948468685.1 uncultured Clostridium sp.
AATAACAATAGCAAATATTCAATTGTACTTGATGAAAATAGAATAGCACAAAAAATAACTCATGATTATACTTTACAAATATTTGATAGAACGGTATCAGGATATGAAAAGTATGTCTGTAAAGATATTCAATTTAATTTAATAAAAGAAAATATAAAAAGTGATTATCAACTATATAAATTTATAAATAAAAAAATAAACGAGGTGATAGTATGAATAAAGAAATAGAAGAAGCTATAAAAAGATTGAAAATATTAGAGTGCGATTGTATATATTTTGAAAATGGAAAATGTACATATAATAAAAATAAATGTCAAAGAGAGCAAGATATAGAAACAGTCTTAAAACACATAAAAAATTCAATACCTAAAGAAAGAATAGAAAAGATAGTAGAAGAATTACGAAAAGAATATGAATTATTATTAGAGCATCAAAGTGGACAAGAAAGCAATAGAACAAAATACCTAAAAGAAAAAATACATATGTGTCAAGAAATACTGGAGGGAAAATAGTATGTGTGAATGCTGTGAAGATATAAAATTCTTAAAACAAATATATGACAAAAGATTTAAGTTTTATGCAGAAGTTGTAACAAAATCAAAAGCTGGAATGACATCACATAGTAAATATCCTTTAAATTATTGTCCAATGTGTGGAAGAAAACTAACAAAATAGAGCATACTACACTAAAAGAGGTGTAATATGCAAGACAAAGAAATAATTGAAAAATGGAAACAAGGTTTAAGTAAAGACAAATTAGCATTAATGTATAAAAGACAATACAATCAGCAAATAAAAATAATAAGAAGTGAAGTAAGAAATAGACATGCAGGACGATTTATTACAAATTATGAGGCTTTAGCTTATGTTGAGAAGATAATTTATAAATATATAAAAGGAGATAAATAATGCGTGAAATAGAATTTAGAGCAAAAAAGAAAAAAACTGACACATGGGTTTATGGAAGTTTAATAGTATTAAAAACAAAATTAAAAGTACAAACACTCAATAGTGAAGTATTTACATATAAATATTCAATAAAATATTTAAATAAAAATGGTAAATATAGTATTTGCGAAGTAGAAGAGAATACAATAGGACAATATTTGGGAACAGGAGAATATGGAAGAATATATGAAAACATGAAACTTTACGATGAATACGCAGAAGAAAATTGCATGATAGAATATGATGAAGAAGATTGTGGATTTAGATTATGTTATGAGGGATATACAGAAAGAATAGAAAGTTTAGATGGATTACATATAATTGATAATTAATAAAGTTTGATAGAGTAATATATAAATATTTGAAAAGGAAGTGAGAAGATGTTAAAAATAAAAGATGATGTAGATTTAAATATATTTATTAAAGAATATGATTTTAAACCTGAATATGATAAAAATACAGGAGAATTGATAGAATTATATAGAATAAACGGTTATTATTTAGGAGAAAGAGAAAGAAGAAGAAAATCAGCAACAATAAGCAAAGAAGAAAATTGGAATTATAATAAATTACATAGAGACTTTAAAGAATATTGGTTTATAAAACCATTTTCAAGAATTTTACAAGCTTATAAAAGTAATGCAAATTGTATGGTTTTAGGATTAGATATAGATGATTATGAAATATTATACGATTTAATTCAAGCAGAACTAGTAGAAAAAATATAAAAGAAAGAGAGGAAAAGAAAGATGAAAGAAATATTATTCATAATAAGTATATTAGTTATTATAATAGTAACTTCAATATTATTAGTAGCAGGAATAGAAATTATATTAACAGCAATTAATATAAATAGAGGACCATATAAATGCATTGATTTAGATAATAATGAAATAATTTGTGAACAGACATGGAGAACTCATGGAACTTTATATGGAATAACAGAAGAAGGAAAACATATAAACTTAAAAAGTTTTGAAACTTTAGATAAAAAATAGGAGTGATACAAATGATAAATCATGTAGAACAATTTAAAAGAGTAAAAGAAACATTTGAAGATTTTGAAAAAGAATATAAAACATTTAAGAAAAAAATATCATATGAAAATAGAAGTAATTTAAAATTAAAAATAAATCAACACAGAGAATCATTAAGTAATTTAGTAGCAAGTATAAATAATATATTTTTGAAATAAGGAGGTACAAATGAATAAAAAAATAAGCAAAGAAGAATACAAAGAAGCAAAAGTTTGCTTAAAAAGGTATAACTATAATTGTATAAATATAATGAATATAAGAAACGATATAATGAGTATAGGAAGTCAGGTTATAGATGGATTATCTAAAGCACCATACAATATATCAGATAATGTATTAAATAGTGTTATAAAGCTACAAGAAGATGGATTTTTACAGAAATCTATAAAAGA
The DNA here is from genome assembly GCA_948468685.1 of uncultured Clostridium sp. GTDB lineage: Bacteria > Bacillota > Clostridia > TANB77 > CAG-508 > CAG-269. The sequence goes on from CAOKJC010000022.1 coordinate 2,378, forward strand.
ATATAAAGCAGTAGTACAAGCATTAGAATTGTTAAAAAATGAAGATTGTAAATACATATTTGAAAATTATTATATGAAAAGTAAAACAAAATGGGAAATTATTGAGCAAGGTATGTCTGAAAGAACATTTGAAAGAAGAAATCAAGATTTAATATATGCAGTAAACAATGAATTAAAAAAGTGGCGGAAAAGTGGCGGAAATTTAGTAAAAAACATGTTAAAATGATTGTAGTAAAAAAGTCTCAGATATGAAAAATATCTCATAAGACCGAGCGACAAATTAAGTAATTCACAATAGCGTTCAAGAGTTGATGTAAAGTCAGCTCTTTTATTATGTTATTAATTATACTAGGTAAATTAATATAAATCTGGCTATAGTTAGCCTCCTTTCGTAATAAGATGAAATAAAATGAAACAATAGAACTTTCCTAGTGAGTTCTAAATATCTAGGTCAAGTCTTGAGGGTAAGATGCAGGTCTTGGACACCTGAGATTGAAGGTTCAACTCCTTCGACCTAGACCAAGAAAATGTATACAGAAGAGGTAGAATAATATGAGTCAAATAGTAGATGAAATAGTAAGAGAATATAAAATGAAAGAATACTACAAAAAAAGTAAAAGAAGAGAAAGAAAAGAAAATAGAGGAAAATAAAAAGACTAACAAAAGCTAGTCTAAAACATTTTTAATGTATCTTCAATAACATAAGAAACTTGTTCTACATCTTCATTATCTGTTTCAACCTTAAAAGCAGTATTGTTTTTATTAATAGATTGAAATACAGATACTGTAATAGTTCCAATTTTATTCATTTCAACATCCTCCTTCCGAAAATCGCAAGGAGTAAAATATAGTATAAATAAAATGAGAAGGTTGTCGAAAGTTGTCATAAAGTTTAAGAATTATATGATTTAGAAAGGAGAAAATAAGAAAATGTTAGTAAAAGCAACAGAAAAATACAAGAAACTAAATATAAAAGATGACGAATTAAAAAGAGTTCCAGAAATAGGAGAAAAATGGGAAGTATCAGAGGAAAGATATAAAATCCTAACAGAAACAAACAAATTTAATGTGAAATTTGTTGAGAAAGTAGAAGAAATAGAAACGTCAAGTAAGAAAATAAAAGCGGAAACAGCAATTAAGAAAACAAGAAAGAGAAGCAAGTAATGACATACAGAGATGATCCTAAAATAGCAAACAAATACAAGAGTAAAAAATGGCAGAAACTAAGAAAGCAAAAGTTATTATTGACAAATGGCTTATGCGAAAGATGTTTAAAGAAGCGGGATATATCAAAGTGCTTACTTTATTCATCACAAAGAATATGTTACAGATTTGAATTATGAAGATGATAATATATTTTTGAACATAGATAATACAGAAAGTTTATGCAAGAAGTGTCACAATGAAGAACATTTTTACAGAAAAAAAGAATATTCATTTGATGAAAATGGAGATTTAATAAAATAATAGCCCCCATATCATCTAAAAAATAGCAGCTATGGGAGAACGGTGGGTGGGGCTTCGAAAAATATACAGGTTAATTTATGTAAGGGGTGTAGTAAGGAGGTGTAGACATGGAAGATGAAAATACAGATTTACGTGAGAAAATAAGTGGACAAGCACTTATTGATAAAAACAAAAAAATAAAAAAAGAAACACAAAAATTAAATAAATTGTTTAAAGATTTAGCAGATAATAAAAAGAAAATGGCAGAAAAGTTAATTGAAAATGCTTCTTTTATGTCTATAACACTAGATGAACTTAAAGAAGATATAAAACTTTATGGAGTAAAAGAAACTTATGTGAATGGCAAAGATCAATTTGGATTTAAAGAATCAATAGAAAATAAAACATATAACACAATGATAAAAAACTATATGAATATAATAAAACAGCTAAATGATATGTTACCAGAGGAAAAGAAGATAAATGAGGACGATGAATTTGAGCGATTCAATGATGGGTTATGACATATATAGAAGAATATTATCAATTCTTACTTAAAAATCCAGACAAAGCTTGTTATAAAGTATTAACTACATATAAGAAACTTGTAAAAGATATATATAATCCAAAGCAAGTTTCTTTTTTTAATGAAATAACAGAGGAAGAAGAAACGCATACATATGTGTTTGATGAACAAAGAGGAAATAGACCAATTGACTTTATAGAAAAATTTTGTAAACATTCAAAAGGTAAATGGGCTGGAAAGCCTGTTATTCTGGAATTGTGGCAAAAAGCATTTATACAAGCATTATTTGGATTCATAGATAAAGAAACAGGATTAAGAAAATATAAAAAAGGAATACTTTTTGTTGGAAGAAAAAACGGAAAGTCAACAATAGATGCAGGATTAGGAAATTATATGCTCACTTCAGCAGGAGAAGGTGGAGCTGAAATATATTCTATAGCTACTAAAAAAGATCAAGCAAAAGTGGTTTGGGAAGAAGCTAAAAGAATGATAAAAAAAAGCCCAGTTCTTGCAAAAAGAATTAGAACATTAGTAAATGGTTTATATTTTGATAAAACTGAAAGCTTTTTTAAAGCACTAGCAAGTGATTCCAATTCGTTAGATGGATTAAATGCTTTTTTTGTAATTGGAGATGAAGTTCATGCGTGGAAAGATAAAAACTTATTAGATGTTATGTATGACTCAATGTCAGCTAGAGAGCAACCAATATTTCTAGAAACTTCGACAATGGGAAAAGTAAGAGAAAGTGTATTTGACAATGAGTATGAATATTCAACAGCAGTTATTGATGGATATGAAGAAAAAGAAGGTGGAATTATAGATGAAACTATATTATCGGTAATTTATGAACTAGATAGTCCAGATGAATGGCAAGATGAAAAAAAATGGTATAAAGCAAACCCACGGATTAGGTACAATAAAAAATATTAAAGACTTACGAGATAAAGTAAATAGAGCTAAAAATAATCCAACAGAACTAACAAATTTGCTTTGTAAAGATTTTAATATAAGACAGAACGACCAAGATAGATGGATTACATTTGATATAGCAAATAATGAAGAAACTTATAATATAGAAGATTTATATGACAACTATGCAATAGCAGGTGTTGATTTATCAAGTACAACAGACTTAACATGTGCAACATTATTAATTGTTAAAAATCATAAAAAATATGTATTGCAACAATATTTTATAGCAAGTGACAGACTAGAATTTAAAATAAAAGATGATAAAATACCTTATGATAAATGGGAAAAAAGAGGATTAGTAACAGTATGCGAAGGAGCAAAGGTAGATTACTCAAAAGTTACAGAATGGTTTGTCAATATAAAAAATGAATATGAAATTGCTCCTTTGTGGATAGGATATGACCCGTGGAACTCTAATTACTGGGTTGAAGAAATGAAACAGCAAGGATTTGAAATGATAGAAGTAAGACAAGGACCTAAAACAATGTCTAATCCAATGAAACAACTAGAAGCAGACTTAATTGAAAAGAAAGTTAATTACAATAACAATCCAATATTAAAATGGTGTCTATGTAATACAGCAGTAAAAAGAGATGATAATGATAATATAAGGCCAGTAAAAGGACAAAAACAAAGAGCAAGAATTGATGGCACAGTAAGTTTAATAATATCTTACTGTGTTTTATTTGACAAAATGAATGATTATTTAGCTTTACAGGAGGAATAGAATGGAAAAAAGAAGCTTATTTCAAGTAATATTTGGAAATAAAAAAGAAAAAGTAAATGTATCTCATACTAGATTAGAAATGCTCAATAGCTATAATGCAGAATTTACAACAATAGATAATAATACATATGAAAGCAAAGTTGCTAGACAATGTATTGACAGAATAGCGACACATTGTGCAAAGCTAATACCTAAACATATACAAGATAGCATAAGCAATAATATAAAAGGAGATATAAACTTTTTACTAAATAATGAACCAAATCCAATAATGCCAAAATTTGATTTTATATATAAAACAATATCAATGTTATACACAGATTGTAATGCTTTTGTGTATATAGCTAAAGATAAAGAGGGTTTCATAACAGGATTTTATCCAATTTTAGCAATGAACTATGATTTGTTTCAAGATAAATCAGGAAGAATTTATTTAAAGTTTAAATTTGTAAATGGACAAGAATATTATTTGCCTTATCTAGAGCTAATACATTTGAGACTTTTTTATAATAAACATGATATTTTTGGTACAAATAACAAAGTATTAAAAACAGATATAGATACAGCTCATACAGCTAGCGAAGGAATAAAAAATGCAATTAAAACCTCTAATAATTTAAAAGGTATATTAAAATATTCAAATTCTATGCTTAAAGAGAAGGATATAAAAGCAAACAAAGAAGCTTTTGTAAAAGATTTTTTAAATTTAGAAAATGAAAGCGGAATTGCAGCAGTAGATGGAAAAGCAGAATTTCAAGAAGTAAACCTAAAACCAATTACATTAGACAGAGAACAACTAGAACAAGTAAATTACAACATATTTGATTATTTTGGAATATCAGAAAAAATAGTAAGAAATAATTTTAATTCAGTAGAATGGAATGCTTTCTTTGAAGGTGTAATTGAACCAAGAGCAATACAAATGAGTGATGTATTTACAAATAAAATATTTAGCAGAAAAGCAAGAAAAGAAGGACATAAAATAGTATTTACAGCTAATAGACTACAATATGCTAGTTTAGATAGCAAAATAAACTTAATAAAAGTAGCAGGAAGTTATGGACTATTAACTAAAGATGATGGTAGAGAAATACTAGATATGAGCCCGTTGGGAGGAGAAGAAGGAAGTAAGATAATACAATCTTTAAATAATATAGATAGTAAAATAGCAAATGAATATCAGGGAGGAAAAGAAAATGAAGAAAGCTATTAAAGAAAGAAGATTAACTGAGTTAAGAACACTAGATAATGAGAATATGATTGTAGAGGGTTATGCAGTAGTTTTTGACAACACAACTGATTTAGGGTGGTCAAAAGAAGTAATTGATAGAAATGCTTTTAATGGATGCGATATGTCAGATGTTTCTATGAAATACAATCATGAGGACAATGTTTTGATAATGGCTAGAACAAGAAATAACTCATTACAGCTTATTATAGATGATAAAGGACTAAAAATAAGAGCAGAATTAATAGATACACAAAACAACAAAGATATTTATAAAATGATACAAGCAGGATTATTAGATAAAATGAGCTTTGCTTTTTCAGTATCAAATGAAGATATTGACTATGAAACAAATACTAGAAGAATACTTTCAATAGATAAGTTGTTTGATGTATCTGTTGTAGATGTCCCAGCATACGATACAACAGAAATCTATGCAAGAAGCAAAGAAAAATATGAAAAAGAAAAACAAAAATATGAAGAAATTCAAATAGAAAAAGAAAAAATGAAATTATTATTAAGTTTATAATCTCGAAACAAGAAGTGGTGGTAGAACTACTTCTTTTTTAGTTGGTAGAAACTAAATAGAGCTTTTATAAAAGCGGTGGTAGAACTGCTAAAAAATATTTAAGGAGGAAGTTAGAAATGACTTTAAAAGAAATCGAAGAAAGAAAAGCCGAACTTTTAAACAAAATAGCAGAAGCAAAAACACAAGAAGAACTTGCAGAGTTGAGAAGTGAAGTTGAAGCTATAAATAAAGAAGTTCCAGAACAAGAAAAAACAGAAGAAAAGAAAGATGGCGAAATAAGTCATAAAGAAGAAAGAAGCTTAATAGCTGATACTCAAGAAATTGAGAAAAGAAGTATGAATGTTAAAAATTTAACTAAAATAGGAGGAATTGAAGATATGGAAAAAGAAGAAAGAAAATTTACAATAGCTGATAAAGAGTACAGAAGCGCTTGGGCTAAAAAATTAATGGGATTAAGTGATGAAAAAATCACAGAAGAAGAAAAAAGAGCATTAGGAGATGCTGTTACAACAACAGCAACAACATTTGTTGCATCAACAGAAGACGCACAAGGAATTAACAATGGTGGCTTATTTATACCAACATCAGTAAGACAAGATTTGATAGAAATAATTGAAAAGAACTCTCCAATTTTTAGAGATGTTAGAAAATTACAAGTAGCTGGAAATATTGATTTACCATACTTATTCGATTCAGATGATGCAGAATGGTATGTTGAATTAACAGATACAAAAAATGAAGGACAAGAATATAGAAGTCTACAATTAACAGGTTGGGAATTAGCAAAAGACATAGTAATAACATGGAAATTAGAAGCTATGGCTGTAGAAAGCTTTATTTCATTTTTACTAGAAGAATTAGCAAATAAAATGGGTAAAGCTTTAATTAATGCTGTAATATATGGAGATGGAGCAGATAAACCAACAGGAATTACAAAAGGATTAACAGCTGTAACTGAAGGAGCTACTCCAATTGACAACATTATAGCTACTTATGAAGAATTAAGTGACGATGCAAGAATTGGGGCAAAAGCATATGTTTCTACATCTGTAAAAGTAAAAATGATTTCTTATAAAGATGAAAATGGAAACTACCCATTCTTACAAGGAATTAATGGAACAGATTTATTCTCAATAGAAACAGATCCATACTTAAAAAATAATGATGTTGTAGTTGGAAACTGTAGAAATTACATATTAAATGAAGTAGCTCCAATGTCAGTAGCTAAAGAAACAACAGTAAAAGGAAGAAAAACTACATATGGAGGATATGGAATTTACGATGGTAAGGCAAGACCAAATTACTTTGCTTATGGACAATATACACCAGCGGTTTAGTGAAAATAAGGAGGACTATATGGAAGAATTATTTCAATTAACAAAACAAAGTTTAAGTATTATAAGTACAGCGACATTGAAAGATGATGAAATAGAAATGTGGATTAATGCAGGAATAGCTGATTTAATAAGATGTGGTATTGATGCTAAAAAGAATATAGAAAATGCATTAATAAAGTCTACAATTGTTATGTTTGTAAAAGCAAATTTTGGTAATACAGACATTAAAGACAAAGAACTTGCTCAAAAAACATATAGTCTTCTTTGCAATAATTTAAGTCTAAGTTCAGAATTTAAGGTGGTGAATAACGATTCGTGATGTAAGTTGCAAGTTGTTATCTACAACTTTAGAAACAAATGAAATTGGAGTACAAAAAGAAAAGATAGAAGAAGTAGAAATTCCAATCATAAAAGTAGAAGATATATATGCTAATGAGTTTTATAAAGCTAATGAGCAAGGGTATAAACCAAGTTTAAGATTAAGAATAAGTAATTTAAACTATGACAATCAGCCAGAATTGATTTATATGAATAATACATATACTATCATTCGTACACAAGAAATAACAGCAGACGAGCTTATTTTAGTGTGTGAAAGGAAAGTAAAAAATGTCTAAAACAATAAAACCAGACGAACTACAAGAAGCAATTATGAAAGCTTTAACAGAATATGAAGAAAATATAGAAAAAGATGTTAAAGACACAACCGATACACTTACAAAAGAAGCTGTATCAGAACTAAAACAAACATCTCCTAGAAGAAAAGGTACAAGAAAAAATCCATATTATAAGGGCTGGAGTAGACAAAAAGGAAAAGAAAATAAAGGAAAATATACAGTAAAAATACACAATAAAACTAACTACCAATTGACACACTTACTTGAATTTGGACATGCTACTAAAAATGGTAGAAGAACAAATGCAATTCCACACATAAGACCAATAGAAGAAAAATATAACAAATTATATGAAGAAAGAATTACTACAGTAATAAAAAGGAGGTCAAAAAAATGACATTAGAAGAATTAAAAGCAAGATGTGAAGAAAAAGGTTTCAAATATGCTTATGGACAATTTAAAACACCAACAAAACCTCCGCATTTGGTTGTGATTACAACTGATACAGATAATTTTATGGCAGATAATAAAGTTTATAAAAAGATGCATGCTATTAAATTAGATTATACATATATCGACAAAGATATAAAAGAACAAAATAAATTAGAAGATGAAATTTTAAGCGATGTTGCTTGGAATAAAACAGATGAAACTTACTTAACAGATGAAAAAATCTGGCAAGTAAGTTATTTTTTTGAAATTTAAAAATAGGAGGAAACAAAAATGGCTAATAACAAAGTAAAATTTGGATTAAGCAATGTACATATTGCAAAAATAACAGAAGAAAATGGAGAAATAAAATATGGAACACCATTTACAATGCCAGGAGCTGTAAGCTTAACAGCAGATGCAGAAGGAGATACAACTCCATTTTATGCAGATAATATTAAATATTATGTAGCAGTTGCAAATAATGGATATACAGGAGATTTACAAATAGCAATGACACCAGAAGAGTTCTTAACAGAAATATTAGGACAAGAAAAAGACGAAAATGGAGCATTAATTGAAAAATCTGATGATGTTAATGCAAGATTTGCATTGATGGGAGAAATAGAAGGAGATGTAAAGAAAAGAAGATTTGTATATTTTGATTGTACAGCTGCAAGACCAAGTGCTGAAATGAACACAGTTGAAGAATCAAAAGAACCACAAACAGATACTATTTCAATTACAATGGCTGCAAGAAGTACAGATAATGCTATAAAAGCAGTTATCGAACCAAACGAAACTAATCAAGAAGTATATAATACATTCTTCACAAAAGTATATGAAAAAAATGCGACAGAAACTGTTTAGGAGGTAATTTATGAAAACAATAACAATTTGCGATAAAGAATATCCTATAGATTGTAATGCTTTTACATACGTCAAATATAAATCATTTTTTAAGACTGGAATAATGAAAGATATGCAGTTTATACAAAACTATTTAATAAAACAAACTATAGTTGCAAATCAATTAGAAAACAAAAAAATAAGCGATACTGAAAAATTAAGTCAAGTATCAGATTATATGATAGATGATACTGATGAATTTGTTACAAAAGTAACACAAATTACGTGGATATTAATATATACAGCTAATAATAAAATAGAAAGTTATGAAGATTGGTTGAAATTTATTACAACATTTAAAATTGATGATGATTGGATTGTAGAGGTAACGGAATTTGCCGTAAATTGCTTTTGTTGATAATGAATTATCAGTAGAGCTAAACAAAATAAAAGGAGATAATATTACTAAAGAAATATTTCCAGAACATGAATTTTTAGGCTCATGTCTAAGAATAGGATTAAATATCTCAGACTTAGAAAAATTAACGTATGTAGATGTAATGAAAACAATTATTGCATTTATAGGATATGAGCGAAATGATAGAATGGCAACACAAAATGATATAGATAAATTATTAGGATAAGAGGGGGTTCCTCTTATCTTATTTTTAAGGAGGAGAAATGGCAGGTTCAATTAAAGGAATAATCGTAGAAATTGGAGGAGATACTTCTAGATTACAAAAAGCATTAAGTAAAGTTAATTCTGCTACATCTAGTTTGAGCAAAGAGCTGAGACGGAATTAACTCTTTGCTGAAATTAGATCCTAAAAATACAGAATTATTAAATCAAAAGCAAATAGTTTTAAATCAGTCAATTACGACAACCGAAAATAAATTAAAGCAACTTCAAAAAATAAAAGAAGAAGCAGATAAGAAAATGGCTGAAGGAACAGAAATAAATGAAGAAAACTATAGAGCTTTGCAAAGAGAAATAATAAATACACAGAACAAATTGACTAACTTAACAAATGAAGCGTCAAATTGGCACAAAGCAGGAGAAAAGTTAAATGAATGGGGAGATAATCTTGATAAAATATCATCTAAAATTGATAATTTAGGAAATAAACTTACAACAAGATTAACATTACCAATCGCAGGAGTATTAACAGCAGGCCTTGCTTATAATGCAGAAATTGAAAAATATACTACTGCATTTGAAACTTTTTTAGGAGATGCAAAAGAAGCAGAAAAAGTTGTAAACAAAATAAAAGAAGATGCAGCAAAAACGCCATTCGATGTAACAAGTTTAGTACAAGCAAATCAAATGCTTGTAAGTACAGAAGAAAACGCAGAAGATGCTAGAGATATAATATTAGCTTTAGGAGATGCTGTAACAGCAACTGGTGGAGGAAATGATGAATTAAGTCGTATGACTGCAAACTTACAACAAATAAAAAATGCAGGAAAAGCGACAGCACTAGATATTAAACAATTTGCTTATGCAGGTATTGATATATATGGACTTTTAGCAGATTATACAGGTAAGACAACAGAAGAAGTAAAAGATATGTCTGTTTCATATGATATACTAACAGAAGCCTTGAAAAAAGCTAGTAGTCAAGGTGGCAAGTATTACAATGCGATGAATAAAGCAAGTAACACTTTAACAGGGCAAGTAAACCAATTAAAATCAGAATTTAAAGATATGACAGGAGAACTTACTAAAAGTCTAATGCCAACAGCCAAAAAGGTTGTAGAAAAGGCAAGGGATTTAATTGATAAATTCGATAAATTATCAGATTCTGAGAAAGAAAATATAATAAAAATTGGATTGATGGTTGCGGCAGCTGGACCACTTCTTAAAATCGGAAGTAGTGCAATAAGTATAACAGGAAACGTAGTTAAAGGTTTAGGGACATTCACAAAAGCTATTGGATTAGCAAAAAATGGGATAGGAGATGCAACAGGTTCTGCTGCAAATCTTGCAAAAGTATTTCAAGGATTATCTAGCCCTGCTGGATTAGCTACATTAGGTATTACAGCAGCGGTAACTGCAATAGTAATTGCAGTACAAAATGCTGAAAAAGATACAAAAGAAGCATTTTCAAATATGGGAAATTCAGCTAGCGATTTCATAAAAGGTATAGATACAGCAACATCACATTTAGATGCCTTTAATTCTGAATTATTTGTATCATCAGAAGAACAACAGAAATTACAAGATGAAATGGATAAAGTGCAACAAGGAATAACAAAAATTTGTAAAACTGCATCTGATGAACGTAGAGGATATACGCAAGAAGAAATAACACAATTAGATGAATATTTTTCTAAATTGCGAGAATTAAATCAAAGAGAATTAGAAATCCAACAATCAATATCAGGAGCAATAACACAACAAGCCATAACGAATGCAGAAACCTTTAAAGGAACATTAGAAGAATACAAAAATCAATCTCAAGAGTGGTTAAATACAGCTATACAGCAAAAAGACAAAACTATAGAAATTATAAACAGTCAAACTATAGAAGAAGTAGCTTCGTTAAATCAAAGATATGGCGACGAAGCTAATATGCAAAATGAAGCCTACGCAAAAGAATACAATGCAATTATTGAACAAAAACAAGCTAAAATAGATGCAGCAACTCAAGAAGTAGCAGAAGTTAGCGAAGTATATGCAAATGGATATTTACAAAGAAGCGAACAGAATGATAGTTTTTATAATACTTTAAAAGAGTATATGAAAAAGCAACATACCTTAGAAGAAGAGTATACCAAAAAGATAGAGCAAATTAAAAATGGAGAATTATGGTATGTTACAAATACATATCAAGCATTACAAAGCGAAAATGAAACATATGTATTTCATCAGAACAATACTTGGAAAGAAATGTATAAAAATATGTCTAATGAACAAGCTAAAGAACTTGGTATTTGGTTAGCTCAAGTGGCTCAAACAGAATTATATGGCGGAAAAATAAATGATGAAACAAAAGAAATAGTAGAGGGAATAATGGAAAGTTACGATAGTATGCCCCAAAAAACAAAAGAAGCAATGAAAAATGCTATGAGCCCTATGTTAAACGAAATGCAAAACTCAGAACCAAGTTTGTATGCAAAAGCATCAGGAATTGCTGAAGGAATATTGACTAGATTAAAAAAATCATTTGACATACATTCTCCTTCAAGAGAAACAAGAGATATATTTCAAAATGTTATGAAAGGTGCAGAGTTAGGATTAAAAGATGAAGAAAAAAGATTGAATAACGAAATAGATAAAATAGCCAGAAAAATAAAAAGTGACTTTAATAATATGCTACCTAATATGCAAGAAATAAAACAATCAGTAATAGAACAAACTAGAACTATTTTTACCACACCTCAAATTACATTTAATGTTCAAGAATTGGATGAAACTAAACTACAACAATGTTTTAATTATGTTAATAGAAAATTCGGTAGTGCATATTAAAAAATATTTTTTATTACAAGTTTCGACAGTATTTGACATTTAATTTATAATATTCTATTATAAAGGAGGTTATATATGAAAAACTTAATTAAAAAATGGTGGCTTTTAATAATTTTTGTATTAGTAATAATTGCTGTAATATTAATAGTATTAATGAATGCTAGAAGTGACGGTATTGGAACAGCTGGAATAAGTCTGATAGAATACGAAAAAATAGAATTAGGAATGTCTCAATTTACAGTAAATGAAATAATTGATGAATTTGACGAATGGAGTGATGATGAAATATACAATAAAAGTTGTGAAGAAATAAGCAAATCAAGCCAAAATAGTGTATATACGTATTTGTATAAATATTATGGAGAAAAAAATGGATATGCTATAATAACTTTCGAAGCTGATTATAGCAAAGGAGATTTATTTGTGTTACCAAGTGTCGTAAAAAAAGAAAAATTTAATTTAAAATAAACACTCTTAATGAAGTGAACCTAAATTGTTAGACAAAAAAGTTTAATAATTTGGGTTCAGCACATAAGTAAGTGTTTTTTTATTATGCAAAGAGGAGCAAAATATGGTTAGAGAATTTAAATTAGTAAATGAAAAAGGACAAGAATATTCTTTAATAGATATATATAATTATTGTTTATTAACTGAACCGTCCGGACTAGGATATCGATATTTAACAGAATATGAGCAATTAGGAAATACATTTATAGAAAATTTAAGAAAAATAGATCAAGGACAAATATCAGGAACAGTAATTTTTTTAAACTATGATAACTATAAAAAATTTGTAGATTTTGTAGAAAAAGCAGAAACACTAAAGTTTTCATATAAAATACCATTTAAAGATGGACCTAAAGAATATTTTAAAGATATAAACATACAGAATTTAACAAAAACGCAAATACAAACAAATAGTATAATAAGTGAAAGTATAATATTTGATTGTTTAAGCTTATGGTACGAGAAAACTATAGCAATTTACACAATAGAACCGAAAGACAATGAAATTCGCTGGGATTTTGAATGGAATAGTAAATTTACAGAATATAATATAAGAAGTTTACAATATATTAATGAAGGACATATTGAAGCACCTGTTTTAATAGAAATAAGTGGATATATTGTAAATCCTAGAATAGAACTATACATAGAAGGTCAATTATATCAAACGGTAACATTTAAAACAGAAATAGCAGAATATGAAAAATTATTATATGGAACGAAAGAAAATGACTTCTATATAAAAAGACAAAAAACAGATGGAACAACAGAAAGCTTATTTAGTTTAGATGTTATTAATTTCGAAAATGATAATGTGATTAGACTTCCTAAAAATAAAAGTTGTGAAATAAGAATTACAGCAGATAATGAAGTATTAAACGCGCAAGTAACTATTTTATCATACTACAAGGCTGTATAGGAGGTGCAAGGTGAATAACATTACAATTAATTTCGATGGACAAGATTATATAGCAATTTATAATAAACAGACTGGATATTATGAAGTAAATTTGATAGGACCTGAAATCGGTGGAATATACAATACAGATATAACATTCACAGATTTAATAGGACAAATTTATAAAGATTCAAAGGCAATTCAAATTTGGGCAAAAGAACAAATAAAAATAGAAACTAATAAAGTTTTCATGTGGATATTTGACTATAATGATTTTAACGTAAAAGATATAATAGAAATATCAGATTATGAAATCAATATTGATGAAGAAACAAATGCTAACACAATTATTAAAGTTCTAAAAAAAACCGCAGCTAAATCAAGAGATATTATAGCTGTAAAGAAAAATAATGAAATAATTTACTGGGGAACAATAGATAATGTATCAAATGAAGATGGAAAACAATTATATGAATATACAATTAAATACATAACGAATATATTTAATCAAAAAATTAAATTAGAAAATGAAGAGTTAATAAGAAAAACTGGTGTAGAAGATTTTATTGCAAAAACTATAACAAATAATTTTATAGCAAACGCTGACACTTTTATAAATAAAAATTATTTACAAATAGATATAAAAACACATACACCAAAACAAACCAGTGTAACTAATGCAGAAAATGAAATTTATAATTTACATACATGGATGACTAACTGTACACAAAATTATGATATTGTGTACAGTTTTTCTATTGTCAATAAAAAATTAGTAATAACAATTGAAAATAAATCATACAACAAAGAGTTGATAGATACACAGGCGCAGGCTGTTTCTAATTATACAGAAGTATTTGAGACAAACGTAGTAAGTAAAGTAGTGGTTTTATATAGCAAAGTTGCAGAAGTAGAGAAAAAAGGAGAATATATATTATATCTACTAAATGATAGAACGACTACAACTAATATGAAAGATACAAATAGAGCAGATGGAAGAGTAGAGACAGTATATACAGAAAATTATGAAGATGCAGAACAAAAAGCATTAGATACAATGAAATCAAATTCATATAATCACAATATTACATTTAATATGTATGATAGATTTATAAGAGTAGGAACACCAATTGCAATCAAAACAAAAGAATCTGTAATATTTGATACTTATATATCTGCGATAAAAATAACTTCGAAAAAATTCTATGAATATACTTGCGGGAATATAAGAATTAAATTTATAGATAAATTATTAAAAGAAAGGAAGGAATAACATGCTAAAAGGTCATGTATTTAGTAAACAATTATTTGGACATCCGATTTTCGCACTATTTATCAACACTTTTTTAAATGGAGAAAATGGAGTATCTGATAATTATAAAAATGGAATGAAAGTAACTTATAATCAGAATATTCTTAATATAGATAGTGGAGCAGTATGTATTCAAGGCAGATTCTTAGAAGAAGATGTATCAACATCAATAACAGCAGGAACCGATACAGCCTATTGCAAATTAGTAATAGAAATAGATTTAGATAAACAAAATACAGAAAGCGAATTTGTACAAGGAACATACAAAATAGTAAAAGGCACAAATACATATCCAGAATTAACGCAAACCAATATAGTAAAAAATAATGCAGGAATATATCAATATGAATTAGCAAGATTTAGAACAGGAACAAACGGAATTACAGATTTTTCTGATAGAAGAACATTTTTAGATTTTGATAGCATATACGATGAAATAGAAGTCGAGTATAGAAGTGTATTAAGAGAATTGGAAAATGAACTTGCAAATATAAAAAATGGAAGTGCCTATATATTGAAAAATGGAGGTGGAAAAATTGAAGGGAATTTGGAAATTACTAATGATTTTAAATCTGACAATATTAATAGCAATAATATTATTTCAGACAATATATCGAATAAAAAACGGAAGTAAAGTTATATATAGAGATAATTTTGTAATAATTCAAGGAACTATACAAATGCCAGAAGCAAATGCAGGAGCATTAAGTGCAAATACAAAAATTAATTATCCTACAAGTTTCACAAATAGTAACTGTGTAATAGTTAGTTTGATGGCGCATAATACCTTGCATCCTGATTGGTGGAGCACTTCTGGGTCTTCTGATAAAAATACTTCAATGACTTCGGGAAATGGAGATTTGATGGCAAGATTAACAGCAGAAAATATAGTTGTAAGTGCTTCTAAAATAAATGCATCTGTATCAAGAGATGATGTGACATTTAAAATCGTTTTAATGAAATTACCAGAAATAAGCAATACAGAATATAAATTAGGAGATGTAAATGGTGATGGAAATGTAACACAAGCTGATTTAACACTTGTTCAAAATTACATACAAGGTACACAAGCATTAACAGATAAACAACAAAAAGCTGCAGATGTTAATAAAGATGGAGATATAGATACAGGAGATACATTCTTGATTTCGAGATATATAAATGGAAGTATTACCAGTTTTTAATAGGAGGACAATATGCAAAAAATAATAGAAAAGGTACTAGAACCTAGTAAAATTTTTACAGGTTCTAGTTTTTTATTAAAAATAAAAGCAATAAGATACCTAATATGCAAGGAAACAAAAACAAAAACATGTGCAAACATGAAGAAATATTCATGTGGGGAGGTTAGTGGAAAATGAAAAAAGTAAACGGAATGACTGTTTATGAAGAAAATGATATTTGTGCATTAGATGAATATTCTGAACAAATCGAAAAAGATATAACACAAAAAATAAAAGAAAAAGAAACAGATATAGCAAACATACAAAAAGAACAAATAACACAAAAAAATAAAATCACATCATTAGAAACAGATAATACATCAAATAAAACAAACATAACACAAATAAAAGAAAAGAACACAGAACAAG
>CAOKJC010000023.1 GCA_948468685.1 uncultured Clostridium sp.
TAAAATTATAACTCAAATCTCATTTTTCTAAGGAACTTTTTTTACAGCCCCTATATAAAATTATAAAAAGTATTTTCAAAGATAACTTGGCAGTTCATTTTAAAGCAATGAGTTGTAAAAAATTAATTAATATATAGGAGAGAAAATTGAATTTAGTTTATATACAAGGAAAAATAATAAGTGACATAGAATTTAAATTTATAATAAAAAGCAAAAACAAATCAATATCAATATTTAAATTAGAACTTACAAATAATTCAATAGTAACAATAAAGGCATATAATGAATTAGCAGATTATTGTTATAGTAAGTTAAATAAAGATGATATAATATTAATAGAAGGAAAATTAAACTCAAAATTAGAAATAATTCTTCAGATAATTGAACTGTAACTATAATTAATGAAAAAATTATAAATTTCAAAAAATTATAAATTTCAAAAAATCCATTGCAAAATCAAAAAAAATATGGTAAAATAGCTATGTTAAAAATAAAACATAGTTATTTTTAATAAATCTCTACTTAACTTAAAAGTTAGGTTGTATAATCCATAGGGAGGTGAAAGATAATGAATAAATACGAAAGTATTATCATTGTTAATCCAAATGTTGATGAAGCAGGTATAAAAGCTTTAGAAGAAAAATTTACAGGATTAATAAATGAAAATGGAAAAGTAGAATCTGTTGAGAACATGGGTAAAAAAAGATTAGCTTATGAAATCAAAAAATTCAAAGAAGGT
The DNA here is from genome assembly GCA_948468685.1 of uncultured Clostridium sp. Classification (GTDB taxonomy): domain Bacteria; phylum Bacillota; class Clostridia; order TANB77; family CAG-508; genus CAG-269. Next base: position 740 of record CAOKJC010000023.1, read on the forward strand.
ACATATATGTTATTTAACTTTGAAGCAAAACCAGATTCAGTAGCAGAACTTGAAAGAGTTTACAGAATTACAGACGATATAATAAAATTCATCGTTGTAAGAAAATAAATGGTTATGCTATAGCTTGGCTATTACAAACCATTATATGCGTTAGAAGAAAACTAATAAAAAATAGTGGGACCTAAATTAAAGTAGAAAGCGGAGGAAAAAATTATGAACAAAGTAATATTAATGGGAAGACTTACAAGAGATCCAGAAGTAAGATATACACAAACAAATAATACACTAGTTGCATCTTTTAGTTTAGCAGTAAATAGAAGATTTGTTAGACAAGGAGAAGAAAGACAAGCAGACTTTATAAATGTTGTAGCTTGGAGCAAATTAGGAGAGTTTTGTAGTAAATACTTTAAAAAAGGTCAACAAGTAGGTGTAATTGGAAGAATCCAAACAAGAACTTGGGATGATGACCAAGGTGTAAAACACTATGTTACAGAAGTAGTTGCTGAAGAAGCATATTTTGCAGATAGTAAAAGAGATGGAGAAATGGGTTCAGGAATGTTTGAAAATACTTTTGGTAGTACAATGCCAGGAAGTATGGGAGCAGACTTTGAAACATCATCAGCAGATGATTTACCATTCTAGAATTTTATTATAGAAAATTATAAATTTAGAAATTGAGTTACGAGGGGGGAAATAACAAAATGGCAGATAAAAAACAAAAAAGAAATAATAATAACTATGATGAGGATTACAATCCAAAGTTTAGAAAACAAAGAAAAAAAGTTTGCGTTTTATGTAGCGATAAAAACTTTGTATTAGATTACAAAAATCCAGATCAATTAAAGAAATTTGTTAATGATAAAGGTAAAATCTTACCAAGAAGAACAACAGGATGTTGTGCTATACATCAAAGAGATATTACAATAGCTGTAAAAAGAGCTAGACATATTGCTGTATTACCATATACACAATTATAATAAATATAAAGAAAGACTAGGAAATGTTGAATTTTCTAGTCTTTCTTTATATTAAATATTAAGATATAATATTTGATAAGTAATTAATTATGAATTTCTTAATGTCCAAGAACTTCATAAAGAGAAGCATTACTTTGGTCATTTCCTGTATCTGCGCAAATAAAATCACCGTGCTACAATAATAGCATCTTTTTTAACAGAATTTCCATTAGAATCACATAAGTGGGTGTATAACACACGATATCCAGTATCTTCTAAAAATAAGATTATAGCTTTTGAATCAGTTTTATAAAGCCAACCATCATAATTTTTTTCAAAATTTGAATAAAAAAATTCTTCCCATGTTGTTCCTTTTTCTACTTCAAATGTTCCACCATATTTTTCTTTTCCTTCTGGAACTATAATTTTAAATGTAACAGTATTTGACTCAAATGGTTTATTGTAAATTTCACTAACTTTTATTTCATATTCTTTATCTTTTGTAGTTAAAGTTTCATCTAAAATTGTTTTTTCTGTTGATGACAAATCCCCATATTTTTTTAATATTTCTACTAATTCATTTTCAGTAAAGTTCCCTAAATTATCTGTTTGCTTTTCAAAAATGTCCATTCTTGCCTTTTCTATGATTTCCATTCTTTCAGTCTTATGCTTTGCATCTTCTGCTTTTTTGAATAGTCCATTTCCTGTTAAACTTGATATTGATATTCCTGCTAATATTAATAAGATTATGATAGTTATCACTAATGCAACTAATGTAATACCACTATTTAAAAGAAAATTTTTTCTCATCATATTCATTTTTAACTTCTCCTTTTCTTTTGATTTTAATATTAATAATTGTATAGTTTATTATAAAAAAAAACAATAAAAGTGATTTTTTTTACTGTGCAGTTTTTTACATAATGTCTTAATATCCGAAAGTTTTTTGGAGTTAATTGGGTGATAAGACATAATGTAATGTTTTTATAAAGTATCACAAAACTTTGAAATGATTTGCCACAATATAATTATTTTAGTTATTATATAGATTTTAAGACTGACTAGTAACAATATTTGAGATTTAATAAAATAAAATTTAATACATATACTTGTAAAGTATATGCAAAAGTGATATAATGGTTACATAAAATTGTTTAGGAGGACAACATTATGACTGAAAAAAAGAAACGGATTGCAAAGCAAATTGTAGGAGGAGTAGGCTACTGTGCAGCAGCATTGAAAAGCCAAAGTGTGATTAAGAAAAAGATAACTAAGAAGCCGAACTGTGATATTGCAGTTCAGTTATCAAATGCATTTTGGGGAATTTGCTATATTTTGTATAACTATTACGTTGTTGGTGAAAAAAATAGTATTTCTAAAAATTAGCGCATTGTAAAGCAGGAGGGCAACTTATGGCATTAATGATATGTGTTGAAGGAGTAATTTGTATTGTTTCTTGTGTTCTTGCATATTATATTGTAGAAAGTGGAAGAGTTACCACAGGAAAAGATTCAGAAGCAGTAAAGGAAAAACTTATAGAAGCATGTGTACAAATTGAAGAATCATTAGAAGAACAAAGTAAAGAGATAGGCAGTTATGAGGTTAGTGCTATTGTCAATAATGGAAGAGTTACATTTATATCAGTTGATACTGAAAGAACTAGTAGAGTTGTTCAAAGAAGTGAAGGCGGAACAAAATATTCAATGACAGACAAAACTTTTTCAAAGGATGTAGGAATAATTATTTATACAATTACTTTCGTTGTTATTTTATCAATGATTGCAAGTATAATTTATTTTTGTATTTAAGTTTTATATGTTGTTAATCAATGAAATGGGGAAAATTCTCCATTTCATTTTTGTAAATATGCTCAACAATTTCAAATAATTAAAATAGTTTAATATTGATTTACTACAAAAAGTTGAAAAAATCAAAAAAAAGAGTATAATATATTAAGAAGGAAATAGAAAAAGGGAGATAAAAATGTTAAAAAAATTAGGAATAAACGAAGAATTAGAAAAATTGTCAAATGAAGTAGAAGAAGAAATAAAAGAACAATTTAAAATAATAGAAAAAATAAGTGAAAAAAATAGCTTAAAAGTGTTATCAGCATTTCAAGAATGTAATTTACAAGAGATGCACTTAAATTCATCAACAGGATATGGAATAGACGAATCAGGAAGAAACAAAATTGAGGAGATATATGCAAAAGTATTTAAAGCTCAAGATAGTTTAGTACGTGCACAGTTAATATCAGGAACACACGCTTTAGCAATAACATTATCAGCACTTTTAAGACCAAATGATACAATGTTAAGTGTTACAGGAGCACCATATGATACATTACAAACAGTAATAGGAAATGTAGAAAATCCAAGTCCAAGTTCATTAAAAGCATTTGGAATTAGATATGAGCAAATAGAACTTGTAGAAAATGACTTTGATGTAAAAACAATACAAGAAAGACTAAAAAAGCAAGATGTAAAGTTAGTTGAAATTCAAAGGTCAAGAGGATATTCAACAAGAAAAAGTTTAACTATTAATAAAATAGAAAAAGTTATAGAAGCAATTAGAGAAGTAAATAAAGAAGTCATTATAATGGTAGATAACTGTTATGGTGAATTTGTAGAAGATAGAGAACCAATAGAAGTTGGGGCAGATATAGCAGTAGGATCATTAATGAAAAATTTAGGAGCAGGAATAGCAACATCAGGAGCATATATAGTTGGAAGAAAAGATTTAATAGAATTATGTGCAGAAAGATTAACAGCACCAGGAATAGGAAAAGAAATAGGACCATCAATGGGGCAAAATACTAAATTTTTAAAAGGACTATTTTTTGCACCACAAGTAGTAGAAGCAAGTGTAAAAACAGCAATATTTGCAAGTAGAATTTTAGAAAGATTGGGATATGATGTTGACCCTAAATTTGATGAAATAAGGGCAGATATTGTACAAACAATAAAATTAGGAGCAGAGGATAAATTAGTTAAATTCTGTCAAGGAATTCAAAAAGGGTCACCAATTGATTCAAATGTAATTCCAGTCCCAAGTGAAATGGGTGGATATGAAGATAAAGTTATAATGGCAGCAGGGACATTTACAGAAGGTTCTACAATTGAATTAAGTTGTGATGGACCAATAAGAGAACCATTTATTGCTTATATGCAAGGTGGATTAATTTATAATTATGGAAAATTTGGAATATTGAAAGCAATACAAGAAATGAAATAATTTATAGTTATATATATTAAAATACTGTTCTTTGCTGGTCGGGTTAATCATATAAATAATTAATAAAGAAATATTTTAAGAGGAAAGAATAAAAATGAAAGTTTTAGTAATTGGAGGAGGTCCTGCTGGAATGATGGCAGCGATAACCTTAGCAGAAAATGGGAATGAAGTAATTTTGTTAGAAAAAATGGAAAGACTAGGAAGAAAATTACTTATTACAGGAAAAGGAAGATGCAATATTACATCTTCTTTACCAATAGAAGAATTTATACAAAATACGCCTGGAAATGGTCAATTTTTATATAGTTGTTTTAAAAATTATACAAATAATGATATAATAGAATTTTTAAAAAGAGAAGGTTTAGAAGTAAAAGAAGAAAGAGGAAATAGGATATTCCCAATAACAGATAAAGCTTTAGATGTTTTAAAATGTTTTGAAAATAGATTAAAAGAATTAAATGTTGATATAAGATATAATACTAAAGTAAATGATATCATTATATGTAATGAAAAAAAATTTAAAGTAATAACAGATAAGAATACATTTGAAACTGAGAAAGTCATTTTAGCTACTGGAGGGAAAAGTTATCCATTAACTGGTTCAAAAGGTGATGGATATAATATAGCTAAAAAATTAGGACATACAGTTACACAAATAAAGCCTTCATTAGTACCATTAGAAGCTTATGATAAAAATATGTGCAAAAATTTGCAAGGATTATCTTTAAAAAATGTAGATATTGAAATTAAAAACACAGAAAACAATAAAACAATTTATGAAGATTTTGGAGAATTGCTATTTACACATTTTGGAGTAACAGGACCAACAATTCTAAGTAGTTCAGCACATTTAGTTAGATATAAAAATATTGATGAACTTTTAAAAAATAGAAAAGTAGTACTAAAAATAGATTTTAAACCAGCTTTAACAGAGGAAAAATTGGATGATAGAATTTTAAGAGACTTTGCTGAGTTAAAAAATAAGAAATTTAAAAATAGTTTAGATAAATTATTACCACAAAAACTAATACCTGTAATTATAGAAAAAAGTAATATAAATCCAGAAAAAAAAGTAAATGAAATAAATAAATTAGAAAGAAAAAATCTTGTGAAAATATTGAAAAGTTTTGAGTTGATTATTAGTGGATTTAGACCTATTGAAGAAGCTATAATTACAAGTGGAGGAATTAATATTAAAGAAATAAATCCTAAAACAATGGAATCAAAGATAGTACCAGGATTATATTTTGCTGGTGAAATAATTGATGTTGATAGTTATACAGGTGGATTTAATCTTCAAATAGCTTATTCAACAGGATATACAGCTGGAATGTGTCAATAGGGACGTCCCTTTTTGGCATGAGTTTGTGTCAAAAAGGGACGTCCCTATTGACACATGAAATGGAGATAAAAATGAAAAATTTTATTACGATTAAGGAAAATATACAAACTGAGATAGTAGTAAAAAAGTCAAAATTTATATGTAATTTAATAAAAGTAGAAAAACAAGAAGAAGCTGAAGATATTATAAAACAATTTAAGAGAAAATATTATGATGCTAGACATAATTGTGTTGCTTATAGAGTAATGGAAGATAATAGAGTAATAGAAAAGTCAAGTGATGATGGAGAACCTTCAGGAACTGCTGGAGGGCCTATGTTAAATATTTTACAAAAAAATAATTTGTGTAATGTTGTTTGTATTGTAACAAGATATTTTGGTGGAATATTGTTGGGAACTGGTGGTTTAGTTAGAAGTTATTCTGATGTAACATTAAATGCCATGGAAATGTCAGAAAAGGTAGAGAAGTGTATTGGATTAGAATTTGAAGTAGAATTAGAATATAATAATTTAGAAAATTTTAGATATTATTGTAAAACAAATAATATTTTTATTGAGGATGTAAAATATTTTGATATAATTCATTGTAAAATTCAATTGGAAGAAGAAAATAAGACAAAATTAATGGAAGATTTTGAAACAAAAAAAATTAATTTGATAAATTTGAGGTTTTTATCTAAAAAAATAATAAATAAATGTATAATAAAATGACATTTTCGTAAAAAAATAAAAATCAACATATAAAATATATTATAATCATAACTGTAAAATATTTACAGTTCTTTAATTTGTTACATGACAACGGATTTAGAGATTAATAAACATAAAGCAAATGATAAGATCATTTTTATATTTAGGAGGAAATTATGAGAGGAAAAACTACAGTTTTTATAGCTGATGATAATCAAGATTTTAGCCAAACACTTGCTAATTATATACGTGAGCAAGATGATATGGAGGTAATAGGAATTGCTAAAGATGGAGAAGAAGCAGTAGAAATGTTAAGAAACATAAATCCAGATGTACTATTATTAGATGTAATAATGCCACATTTAGATGGTATAGGAGTTTTAGAAAAGATTTCTATTATAAAAAATGACAAGAAACCAATTTGTATAATGCTTTCTGCAGTGGGGCAAGACCAAATTACTCAAAGAGCTGTAAGTCTTGGAGCGGATTATTATTTAGTAAAACCTTTTGATATAGGGTTATTAATAAAAAGAATCAGAGAATTAAAAAAATTGAAACCAGGACAAGGTATTAGTTTATTTAGAGGGAGAGAAATAAAGCAACAATATGTTGATATTCCATTAGATGAAGAAAATACTGAAAAGAATTTGGAAGCTTTAGTTACTAATATTATCCATGAAGTTGGAGTACCAGCTCATATAAAAGGATATCAATATCTTAGAGAAGCCATTATTATGGTAGTTAATGATATTGATGTTATAAACCAAATTACAAAAAGTTTATATCCACAAATTGCTTGCAAATTTAGTACTACACCAAGTAGAGTTGAACGTGCTATTAGACATGCAATTGAAGTTGCTTGGGGTAGAGGTGACCAACAAACTGTTGAGAAAATTTTTGGTTATACTATTTCTGCAAGTAAAGGCAAACCAACAAATAGTGAATTTATTGCAATGATTAGTGATAAGTTAAGACTTGAACTTAAGAGTGCATAATGAAATTATGAGAATATGGAAAATAATTCCCTCTTTATGTTTATGAAAAATAAATATAAGGAGGAATTTTTGTTAAAAATTAAAGAATAGATTTTTTTATTATAACCAAAATATTATTAGGTGATAATATGAAAATTTCTTTTATAAAATATGAAAAAGAGCTAGGATACAATCTACCACAAATATTAGGAATGAATGTAGAAAAAATAAAAGAACCAGAAGAAGTAGATGAAAAGATAGAAGAATTGAAACAACAAAAATATACAACAATAGTAATATCAAATGAATTGGCGAGTTTTTCCGAAAGTATAATAAGTAAATATAAATATGATTCTTCTTTAAATATTGTGATTATGCCTTAAAATTTGTATGTTTTTATAAAATAAATAGTAAGGTTTTTTATTTGTTCTCATGCTTTCTCACTGATACTGTAACAGTACTTTCAGTACTGTTACAGTATTCAGCGGTCCCCACATAGCATTCGTAAAAATAAAAAGCATTACTATTTGATAATTATAAATTTATATTGAAATAAAAATAGTCATAATTCATAAAAACTGACATATAGATTTATAAAGAAAATCTGTAAGGAGGTAAAAAATGATAGAGGCACAAAGAGAAAATTTAAATGTAAATAAACTAATAGCAGAAAAGAAAGAGATTATATTTGTAGAAGGAGATATGATAGTACCAGACTCAAAACCTGATATTTTAAATACAATTTGTACAAGTGGTGTTGTATCAATCTATAAAAAAGAAGCGCAGGAAGGAAAAGTAAGATTAGATGGTTCAGTAAATACATATATAATGTATATGCCAGATGGAAGTGAAGATGCTGTAAGAGGATTAAATACATGTATAGACTTTTCAGAAAATATAAATGTTTCAAATTGTATGGAAGGTATGAATATAATATCAGAAATAAAAATAAAATCCATAGAAGCGAAGGTTATAAATGGAAGAAAAGTTGGGGTAAAAGCTACATTAGAAGTTAATTTAAAAATTTATTTAAATGAGGATGTTGAAATAATAAATGAAATTCAAAATGAAAATAATATTCAAATTTTAAAAGAAGACTTAATGGTGAATTCATTAGTAGGGCAAGGTACTACTAAAATTTATGCAAAAGAAAGTATTCAATTAGATGTTTCAGATAACTTAGCAGAAATTTTAAAAGCACAAGTGTGCTTGACAGATAAAGATATAAAAATAAGTTATAACAAAGTATTAGCTAAATCAGAAGCAGAAATAAAGATAATGTATTTGACAGAAGATAATAGAATATGCACAGTTAATTACAGAATACCAGTTGTAGGATTTATAGATATTCCAAATGTAACAGAAGGAAATTTATGTGACGTCAATTATGAAATAAAGAATATAATAATAAAACCAAATTCTCAAGAAGAACATTCAATTTACATTGAAATTGAGATAGAGGTTTCATGCTATGTTTATGAAGAAAAACAATTAAATTTGATTCAAGATATGTATAGTACTATTGAAAATTTAAATTTTGAGAAAAAGCAAATAATGACAATGACTAATAAACAAAATGTTATAGACACAAAGCAAATAAGAGAAAAAATTAATTTAAATGATGTAGATGGGCTGAATTTAATTGATGTAGATATTACAACAAGTATAACAAATGAAAATAAGATAAATTCTAAAATTTTGTATGAAGCAGAGATGAGTTTGAGATTTATTTTTGAGAATTCTAGAAAACAGGTTATTATTAAAGAAGTTAGAATTCCTTTTGAGTATACAGTAGAAAATTTGCAAAATGGAGAAAGTCTAAATACAGATTGTAATATGGAAGTAAAATCTAAAGACTTTATTGTTCAAGATGGTGGTAATATTAGTTGTAATATTGATATTCAAACAGATACAAATATGTACAGAATGGCTAATATAAATATGATAGATAGTATAGAAGAAAGCGGAGAAAGAGAAGAACAAGATTATAGTATAGTAATTTATATTGTAAAAAAAGGAGATACACTTTGGAATATTGCTAAAGAATTTGGAAGTACAGTTGACAGCATAGCAAGAGTAAATGGTATAGAAAACAGAGATTTAATACAACCAGGACAAAAATTGTATATTCCTAAATTTGAAAGAATATCGGAAGGAAATTATGAGTAAGATATATTCAAGACCTAGAATTAGAGTTCCTAAGATTTTTGTAACAGATATTGAAGACAGAAATTTTAGAAATAAACAGAAAATTGTGAAAATTTTTATAATGATGGTAATTGCATTTAGTACAGTTAAGCTAGTATTAGATGCAATTTTGCCAGTATTTGACACTCTTTGTAGTGATAAAGCTAAGGGAATTGCTACAATAATATCAAATGAGCAGGCAACAGTTGTTATGAGAGAACATAAATATGAAGAGTTATTTAGTTTAGAAAAAGATAATGATGGAAATATAATTATGATAAAATCAAATGTAAGTGCTATAAATGAGATAATTTCTGATGTTGCAGTGAAAATTCAAAATGAAATTGATAATAAAGGAAAAGATAATATTGAAATAGCTATGCGGTACTTTTACAGGTTTTAAATTGTTAGCAGGTAGAGGACCAGGAGTTCCTATAAAAATATCAACTATTGGAAATGTTATAACTGATTTAAGGAGTGAGTTTACAGCTCAAGGTATAAATCAAACATTACATAGAGTCTATTTGCAGGTTGAGTGCGAAGTTAGTATTTTAACTCCATACAAAAGTATAAGTGAGAAAATAGCTAATCAAGTGTTAATTGCTGAAAATGTGATTGTTGGCAAAATTCCAAGTACTTATTATAATTTAAATGGGCTTGATGGGAGTAATGCTATTGATATCATAGAATAGCTCGTTTGTTCGCTACGCAGTAATCAAAAATAACATATATATCTTGCTATTTGCAGGAAAAGAAACTTAAAGGAATAGATTTTGACATATTTTTTATTATATGATATAAATTTCTGGGTGATAATATGAAATTTGTAGTGCAAAGAGTAAAACAGGCACAAGTTGATGTTGAAGGTAAAACAGTTGGAAAAATAGATAATGGATTTTTAGTATTAATAGGTATAACTCATACAGATACAAAGGAAATTGCAGATTATCTAATAAAGAAATTAGTTAATTTAAGAGTTTTTGAAGATGATAATGGAAAAATGAATTTAGCTTTAAATGATGTAAAAGGAGAATTGCTTTTAGTATCACAATTTACTTTATATGCAGATTGTTCAAGTGGGAATAGACCATCTTTTACAGATGCGGCAAAGCCTGATGTGGCCAATGAATTATATGAGTATATTATTAATGAGTGTAAAAAGAAGATTAACAAAGTTGAAACTGGAATTTTTGGTGCGGAAATGAAAGTCAGTTTAATTAATGATGGACCAGTAACTATAATTTTAGAAAAATAATTGACATAATTGAAAAAAAGTAATATAATTTTTATGTAAATTATTAACAATTCTCGTGATTAAATTCAATAAGGAGGAGAAATATGGTAGGAAAACTTCGGGTACATGAGGCAAAGGTGACGAATGTTCGTAGATCAAGTGAGGGTGATGGAAAGTTTTGTGTTGTGACAATTGAATATGAGAGGAGAGCTCGTAAATATGATTTCCTTTTGTATGAAGATGACTACAGAACAAAGAATTTCCTTAAGTTTGTTAATGTAAGTAATATTGATGAACTTAGAGGAAGAAGTGTGCATTACATTGCAGCTGAAGATTTGAATGAGCCTGGAGTGGCGAAGTTGTGGCTGTTGTGTGATAAAGAAAGAAGTCAGTTTTATGATATTGAGACTCAGCAGATAGTAAGTCGCGCAAAAGCTATAAAAATGATTTCGAATCTTGTATTTAGTGAATTTTAAATACCATTGTAAGGGCGTTCTAGAAATAGGACGCTCTTTTTAGAAACACACTATAAACAGTTATTAAAAGTGTTTAATTAGGTCGAACTCACTTTGAAATATATATCTTTCTTCTATAATCAATTTGTAAAATAATAAAAATACCGAAACTTAAAAAACTTTAATATTGTAAAATGAAAATTAGAATGCTATAATTTAAATAAATTTACAAATTATTTTAAAAAAGAGAAAGAGGAAAAATGAATAATAAATTAATAAAGTATAAGAAAAATCCTATTAGAAAATTATTTGATAGAATAGTTAATAAAGTTAGAAACAAATTTTATTATTCTAAAATGTTGGACCAATATATTGAAGAAATGATAAATAGTGAATTTACAAACGAAATAGAACAAAAAGAAGTTAAAGAATTATTAGAAGAATTACTAACAAGAAATAAAAATTTATTAGAAACATTAGACATTAGAATGCTAAATAAAGATATTGTAAATTTATTTGGTAAAGCTAAATTAGAAAGAATGGTTACTGATGAGTTTTTTCAAAGAAATATATTAGAATTATCTAAAGAACAAATGCAATTTTATGCTTATATATTAAATTATAATCTAGTAGATTTCAATGAAAGAGCAGGAGATTTAAGTATATATTCTTGTAAAAATATAAAGTTAGAAGATTTGCAAAATTTAGATGAAAAAGATAGATTAAAAGCAATAAGTATTATATTAAGTGAAGGTAGCTTTAATATAAATGATATAAGTGAATTAAATGAATATTATGAAAAAAGAAGAAAGATATGCCAAGAAATAATAGATAATCCTAACATAGCAAATGAAGAATATGATAAAGAACTGGAAGATGAAAATGAAATTTCAGAAATTCCATTTGAATTATTATTTGAAATGCATGATTTAAGTGATTTAGATAAAATAAGATATGCAATTTGTGAAGCAAAATATGGAATGAGCTTAGAAAAAGCGAAAGCTTTATATAGGGCTTTTGGAAGAGATATAGATAAAATAGCACAATCAGAAGAAGCAAGAGTAATTAAAGAGTTAATAGCTATATTAGAAGAAGATAATATTGAAAAATTGAAGGAAGTTAATTTAGAAGAAAATTATGCTAATTATGAAGGAACAATTAATATTGTACCAAATTTAAGAAATGCTTATTTGAAAAAATACAAAGAAATTTTATATCAAGTTAATGAAGAAGATTATATTGAAACACAAAGTATAAAAACAAAAGGAAAGAAAACAGATGTAAAGATTTACAATGTTCTAGGTAAAAATAATGATAAAGCTGACTTTAATATGATAGTAACTTCATTAGGAGGGATTTATTGTTATAATCATAATTACGATGATTTAAAATCTGATTGGGATAGGGCTGATAAAAATCATACTATTTCATGCTCATATATAGGAAATGACTTTCTTGGAGTAGTAGATGAGAATTATTTATTAGGATTTTCTGATATTAGAGAAAATGAATTGCTTCAAGCTCGAAATCAAGATGCTGGAACAGTAGAAAGTACATTTTGTAATTGGAGTAATTTAAATAAATGTGAGTTTTTAACTCCAAAAAATCAAATAAATTCTTCTAAAATATATAATGAATTATTTATTGAAAGAAAACTCGAAAAAGATGGAAAACTGATAAACAGAATTCCTACTTTTGCAGTATTTATAGCAGAAACTATTGATGATATTTATGATAATAAAAACGATAGGTGGAAAGAAACAAAAAGGATGTCTGCTGAATTAGGAATTCCAATTGCAGTAATAGATGGAACTCAGTGTGCAAGATTAGAATTTGAAAAAGTTCAAGAAATGATAAAAACTGTTAAAGAAGAGAGAAGGATGGATTTAATTCCACAAATTATTCATAAAATAGAAAATAACAGAGCTACTCAAATAGGTGTATTAAAGAAGATGAGAAATGAAATTTTTTCTGAAACAAATGTAAAGAAAATCTTAGAAGAAATAATGGGAACAATAATTACTTCAGATATTAATAATTTTAACAAAGGGATTGAAGAATTTACAAAAGTAACTAAGGAAATTAAAAATTGTTATCAGGAATTAATTGAGACAACAGAAGAACATCCTAGTGAACAATCTAATTCGTATATTGAAAGATGTAAAACTTATGATTATGATAAATATTTAGATAGATTAAAAGTACTATTTAGTTATAGAAATGGTTTAAATACTAATAATGATAAATCTTTAGATTATAGAGAAAAAGAAATTAATTGTGATATAGAACAAAATAGTGAAGGAATTGATTTATAAATCAAAAAAATTTTAGAAAGAAGCGATTATTAATATTAAAATATAAGATTTAAATTATAGAAAGAATGTGATTAAAAATGAAAAAGAAAATATCAAAATCAACAAAAGTAGTTTTAGTACTATTAGCTTTAATAATATGTATAGCAGTATATTTTTCTGTTATGTTGAGGTATCAAAAACAAAAAAATAAAGAAAATGTAAGTAAAAAAGAGGAAATAACAAATGAAAAATTATACAGTTTAGAAAACTTTCCTAAGATTGACGCATCACTTGCAACACAACCATTAACAAATGCTTTTGTAAAGAATTTTACAGGAGTAGAAGAAATTGATGAAGCAGTTTTAAATTATTCAAATACACATCCAGGATATGTTAAATTAATAAATGATGAAGTTGATTTAATAGTAGTAACAGAACCATCAGAAGAGGAATTAGAACTTGCAAAACAAAAAGGTGTAGAATTAGAAGTGATACCAGTTGTAAAAGAAGGATTTGTGTTCTATGTTAATGCTCAAAATAAAGTAGAAAATTTAAGTATAGAGCAAATTCAGAAAATATATACAGGAGAAATTAAAAGCTGGAAAGAAGTTGGAGGAGATGATGAAACAATAATGGCATATCAAAGACCAATAAACTCAGGTTCACAGACAGGTATGTTATCATTAGTAATGAAAGGTTTACCATTAATGGAAGCACCAAAGGAAAATCTTGTAGATACAATGTACGAGATTGTAAATTTAGTTTCTAATTATAAAAATGGAAAAAATTCTTTAGGATATTCATATTATTATTATGCAAATACAATGTTCCAAACAATAGATAGAGAGATTGCAAGTAATATAAAGATGTTGGGAGTAAATGGAGTAAAACCAAATAATCAAACAATAAAAGATGATTCATATCCATTTAGAACTGCTTATTATATAGTAATTAATAAAGCTGATGGAGAAGATGAACCATCTAGAATACTGGCTAAACATATGTTATCAGCAAGAGGGCAAAAAGTTGCAGAAGAAGCTGGATATGTACCAGTAAGATAATGAAATTATACAGATGATTAATTTATATTAGAAGAAGGAATCTTTGATGGAAGAAGAATTAGAGGAAGTAAAGAAATCAAATGAAAAATTTATTGTGAAATTTATATTATTTTTAATATTTTTAATATTAATTACAGTGTTGTCTATATATTTTTCAATCAAATATTTTGAATTACAGGATAATAAAGAAAATGAAAACAATACAATTGATGATAAAATAAAAATAGAAGAAGTAAAAAATGAAGCAAAAGATAGTAAATATGGTATAAAATCATATACTGAAACTTATAATGTTAATTCAATAGAAATAGTCTCATATTATGACATGGAAGGAAATATAGTGACTAAAGAAATATACGATGGATGTGATTATTAATCTCGTATTCAATTTATTCAAATATATGGACTAAAAGATAAGAATATTCAAAATAGAATTAACGAAAGATTAAAAGAAGAAGCTTATGGATTAAATTGTAATTTTGTTTATGCAATTATAGAAGCTAATTTCTCAAATATTTTATCATTAGAATACTTTGGAGATAATTCTAAAGTTGCTACTCTGAATATTAATTTGGCTACTGGAGAAGATATAAAGTTTGAAGATATTTTTGTATCATCTGCTACTATAAATTCATATTTAGCAGAAGGATTATATAAAACCTTAGCATGGGAAAGTTTAATAGTAGATGAAGATGGAAATTATCAAAATAATATGGATAATGTTGATACATCAGAATACGAAGATAAATTTATTATGTTTATAAATAATTTTAACAAGTCTAAAGATAATTTAAAATATAGTATTTCACCATCTTCTATTAATATATATGGTTTATTAGATAAAAATATTATAGATAGTGAATATCTTAATGAAATGAGTGTTAATATTGATTTGGTAGAACATATGAACGAAGTTGCGGTATATAAAAGATTTTTAACAAATGAAAGTATTTTTGAAGACGATACTTTAGGTGCTAAAAATATTATTGTATTAACAGGGAATGCAATGGAAGAGCAAGATATGACTAGAATTAGTTATGGAAAGATTACTGATAATATTTTTGTTGAAGAAGTTTTAATGCATAATCTCCAAGATGAAGAAGTATTTAATTTTGGGAAGAAATATATAGAAAATTTATCAAAAGAGCAACAAGAAGTGTTAAAAAATCAGACTCCTAATAATATAGGAAGATTTTATCAAAGAGAGTTTAATATATTTTATGATGAAGAAGATGAATATTATATAATAAACAGTAGTGTATATCAAGCTATATGTCCTATTTCATATTTTAAAAGTAATGCTTTTAAAGATTATATAGAGTTAAATACAATTCCTAAAGCTAGTGCGGGATTATTAGGTTTTACAGAATATATGGCAAACGATTTTCCTAATTTGGAAATAATGGAAACTGAATATAAGGATTATTATATTAGTAAGTCTGGAGAATTTTTAGGTAATACTAAAGAAGAAATTGAAGCTAAAAACATAGAAGTGGTGCGATAAAAGCAACACTTCTATTGACTTATGTATACTATTATGATAGAATATTTTCGATGTTATTAATAAATTCATTTTTGCAATTGCAAGAAAGGAGAAAATAGTATGAAATTTGAAAAATTGAGGTTGTGTTTGTTGCGGAGGAGACTAGAAAAAGAAAACTTTTATGAAGATATTATTTTTGGGAATGAAGAAACTAAGAAAAAGTTTAAAAAGAATGTAACTAAGTGGATATTGTATTTGGAAGATTATAAACAAATTAAAATTGACCAATTTAAAGATTTATTTGTTAAATTAAGTGAAGTTAAATTTCCAATTACTATTGAAGGATGTTGGGGGTCATATGGTTTATCAATAGATTTTTTGGATAATGTAGGACATAAATATTATATGTATAAAGATAATATTTATGGTTATAAGGAAATACAAGAATATTTAATTGGAAGAAGGAGTAGTCCATTAGAACTATCAGTAGATAGAGAATTTTATTACAAAATTAGTGAAGATAAAACGATTGAATTAATAAAATCTACTGTTATGAAACTTGATGAATTTGATAGAAATGATAATATTGTAGTTGAGTTTTGTTATTATTCTAAAACTAATAGAACAGAAGCTATATTGAGGTCATATGAGGTTAATGATAAAGTACGAATTGAATATCCAACAATTAGTGATGAATTTGATAGAAAAGTTTTAGAATATCTTTTTGATATTGCTAAAACAACATGGTATTATGATGATGTTTTTCCGATACTGGAGTGGATAACTGGAGAGATACCTAACAAAAGAATTTCGATTTTTATTGTGGCGGATGTTGAAGAAGAAGTTTCTTCGGAAATACAGGTAGTTAATGGTATTGTGCATAAATATATTGTTACTAAAGTTGTAAATGAAGGTGAAGTTCAGAAGTTTACTGTAAAATTAGCTAAGAGCTTGGAACAGTTTTTGAAGGAAAAGGCGTAATATAATTTTTTATAGAACTTTTGGATTTATAATTGAAAGGGAGGTACAATATGAGTATATTGCATGTATTGAAGGAAGACATAGAAAAAGAGGGAAAAACAATTGAAATAGATGAATATACTTTAGAATTTTCTGATACAGACATTATGAGGCTGAATAATGAAATTGAAAAAACCGTTAAAGACAGAGAAATAATGTTAAAACAGAGTGAAATAAACGCTTCAAGATTTCCAATAACAAAGTAATAAAAAGTACAAAAAAAGATGGATTGTTTCCATCTTTTTTGTATATAAATATTATCTCTTTGAGAATTGTGGAGCTTTTCTAGCTTTTTTAAGACCGTATTTTTTTCTTTCTTTCATACGTGGATCTCTTGTTAAGAATCCGTTTGTTTTTAAAGCAGGTCTAAATTCGCTATTTGCTTCATTTAATGCTCTAGCAATACCATGTCTGATTGCTCCAGCTTGACCTGTGAATCCTCCACCTTGTACTGTACAAATAACATCATATTTATCTAATGTATTTGTAACTGTAAGTGGTTGTCTTACTATAACTTTTAAAGTTTCTAATCCGAAGAATTCTTCTATATCTTTACCATTAATTGTTATTTTTCCAGATCCTTCTACTAATCTTACTCTAGCGATTGAAGATTTTCTTCTACCTGTTCCTAAGTAAGCTATTTTTTCTGTTTTAGCCATCTTATTTTACCTCCCATACTTCTGGTTTTTGTGCTTGGTTTTCATGTTCGCTTCCTGCATAAACTCTTAATTTCTTTAATTGAGCTCTTCCTAAAGAGTTGTGTGGTA
>CAOKJC010000024.1 GCA_948468685.1 uncultured Clostridium sp.
TCATTTTTTTCATCTATTTGATTTTTTATTAATTTTGCAAATCCACAATATACTATAAATAATATTAGAAATCCAGCTATTGATCTTAATAATCCTCTTTCAATTCTATCTAGTGGTACATTAAAGTCAAATGTTAATAAATTTCCTTTAAACTTGCTATTTTTTTGTTTATTACCACCTATTTCTATTTTTAAAGCATCTGGCACTTTTTCCATTAAAGATGTTTTTTTAAAGTTCATTCCTGTTATGCCTTCGCCTAAGCCACTTAAAGCTAATGAAATTGCTGAGTTTACTTCTATATAATCTTTTATATTTATTTCTGGTGATATTTTTATAAAGCTAGGTTTTAATATTTCACATTTTACATTTTCTAAATATTCTTCAAAATATAAATCAATATTATTAATTAAAGCTCCTGTACCTGTTAGATATATTTTTTCTATTTTGTCTAAGCTTTCATTTAAAATTTTTCTTACTTGTCCAAGAATATCATATAGCACTAACATTACATCTTCTAAATAAGTTGTTTCACTTTCTGATAACTCTTTTCCTTCTGATGTGTATATAGTTGTTTCTTTGCATATATCATATGCTTTTTGATAAGAATTTTCTTTAACATTTATTTTTTCAAGTATATCTTGACTTCCTATTTCTAAAGTTTTTATATCATATATATTTTGATCTAATATTGTTGTTATGATAGTTTTTTCTTCAATATTTACAATTAAACAATTTTCTTTTTCATCAAATTTAGCTATATTTGATATTGACATTGATATTGGAATAATATTCTGTAATTTATATGAGTTGAATCTTTGTAATTTTTTATTAAGTTCTATTTTATTTTCACTAACATGAATTACTTTTAACTTATCCTTATCTTGTGTATTAGGAGTAATTGCATATCTTGTTTCAAATACATTTGGATTATAGTTTTTATCAACACAATATGCATCAAATTCTGTTTTTATTGCTTTTGGCAAGTCTTTTTTACTTAATAATGCAAATACTTGAAAATAGTTGTACATTTCCTCAGATAAATTTATGCTAATTGGTATTTTAAAACTATATGTTTCTTCTATTATTTGTTTTATTGTCTGATCTAAATTTTCATAAAATTTTACACCAAATGCTTCTACTTTTATTTGCTCACGTTCTTTTGAAACTTTTGCATATTTAATTATATTACTTTCAATATATAATCCAAGACAAGTTGACATTTTTTGACTCCTTTTTCATAAATTTATTTTTTCATTTTTATAGTTCTCATTTTTTGTTTTATGATACTTCTTTTTTTTACTATTTTTGATATTAAATTCCTTTTTATTTTATCGTTTTTATGGAAAAAGTCAATATCTTTAACTAAATTGTAATAAAACTGTAATAAACATGTAATATTTTTATGTTTTCTGTAATTTGCATATAAAAAATCCATCTTTTTCATTTTCTGGTAGAATATTTATCATGCTATTTTCTACAACTTTAAAATTATTGTTTTCTTCTATAAATTTGAAAATGATGTCTTCATTTTCTTCTTTTAAAATGCTACATGTAGAATATACTAGTTCTCCTCCTTTTTTCAAATATTTTGAACAATTATTTAAAATATTTTTTTGTATTCTTGTTATTTCTTCAACATCTTCTATTTTTCTTTGCCATTTTATATCTGGTTTTCTTTTTATAACTCCAATTCCTAGACATGGAACATCTAATAATATTTTATCAAATTTTTCTTTTAAATTTTCATTATATATACTTGCATCTCTAACTTTGGTTTCTATTATTTTTATTCCTAGTCTTTTAGCATTTTCTTCTATCAAATTTGTTCTGTGTTCATAGATGTCCCATGCTATAATTTTCCCTTCATTTTGCATTATTTCTGCCATATATGTTGTTTTTCCTCCTGGTGCCGAACATGCATCTAATACATATTCTCCTTTTTGTGGATTTAAAATTTTTGCGGTTTGGCCTGCTGAAATATCTTGAATTGTAAAAAATCCATTTTTAAATAAATCTAAATTTTCAATATTTTTTACCTTTTCTAAAATCAAAAAGTCTTCATATTCAGTTTCTTTATATTCTATATTTTTTTCTTTTATTTTTTGTGCTATTTCTTCTTTGTTTGTTTTCAAGTTGTTTATTCTTATGGTTATCTTTGGTTTTATATTAGAATTTTTGCATATTTCTTCTACTTCTTTTATATTATTATTTTTCAATAATTCTTCTATTATCCATATTGGCATTGATGTTGTTTTGGAAATTCTTTCTTTATCGTCTTTAATTTGGAAAAATTCTTCATAATCATTTTTTTCAATTTTTCTTAAAATTGCATTTACAAAGTTTGAACTTGAACTGTGTCCATATCTTTTTGCTAAGTTTACACTTTCATTTACTGCTGCTGATTTTGGTATTTTGTCCAAAAATATTATCTGGTATATTCCCATTCTTAATATATTTAGTATCCATGGTGATATTTTTTTTATTTTTATTTTTGAATACTTTTTTATCACTTCATCAATGGTTAATCTCCAACTTGTTACTCCATATACTATTTCTGAAATTAGTCCTATGTCTTTTTCTTCTATCTTTTTTCTGTTTTCTTTTATTTCTTCGTTTAATGCTATATTTGAATATGCATTTTCTTTGTCTATTTTATATAAAATTTTTAATGCTATTTCTCTTGTTTTATCTATCATCTTTTTTCCTCCATTTTGTCCCATTGGGGACGTTTCTTTTTGGGACATTTTGTCCCATCTGGGACACATCTTGTTTATATTATATATTTCTTTTACAATTATGTCTATAAATTAACTACAAAAATTAAAGGTATATTTTATTATACACTTTATTTGTTCATTATCTCTTAATAGATAAATTTAATATTTTTCAAAATTCATTACATTTTGTATATTTTTTCTAAAAACGGTAAAAATATTTTTAAATAAAAATTTAGGAGGTTTCAAATGGATATAGAAAAACATTTAACAATTACAGGTACATCTGATGTATCATGGAAGGATGCTATTGTAAAAACAATAAATGAGGCATCAAAATCAATAGATTATTTATCAGGTGTAAAAATTTTAGAGCAAAGAGCTAAAATTGATGGTAATAAAATTTCAGAATATTTAGTTGATTTAGATTTATCTTTTTTAGTTGATTTAAATAGAAAGGATGATAGATAATGAATCCTATTGAAACAAAACAAACATATCAAGAATATGTTGATAAAAAATCACCTAATTCGCCAATATGGAAAAATTGTTTTAATGCATTTTGGGTTGGTGGATTGATTTGTACAATTGGTCAAATTATCATGAATATATGCAAAGAAAGAGGTTTTGACCAAACAATGTCTGGAACTATCGTATCAATAATATTAATTGGTATATCTGCATTTTTAACAGGACTTAATTTATTTAATAAAGTTGGAAAATTCGCAGGTGCTGGTTCTTTAATTCCTATAACAGGTTTTGCAAATTCAATTGTTTCTCCTGCTATGGAATATAAATCTGAAGGTTATGTTATGGGTGTTGGTGGAAAAATGTTTACTGTTGCAGGTCCTGTATTAGTATTTGGTATATCTGCTTCAATACTTGTTGGTATTGTTTATATGATTTTTAATACTCAAACTATGACACTAGTTTAAATGAGACAGTTGGGACAGTCCAATTTTGTCTCATAATTCTGTCGAAATTTGTCTTTGCTATTTTTCGACAAAAAAGTACTATATTTTGTGAGACAAAATTGGACTGTCCCAACTGTCTCAAAGGAGTTGATTTTTTTGGAAAAGATAGGAAAACAAACTATTAAATTTAATAATCCCCCTACTATTACAGAATGTGCAGCTATTGTTGGTCCTAAAGAAGCAGAAGGGCCTCTTGCAAAATATTTCGACCAAACTTTAGATGATGAGTTTTGGGGTGAAAAAACTTGGGAAAAAGCTGAAAGTAAAATAATTAAAGAAACTGTTAATACTGTTATTAGTAAATCTGGTGTTCCTTCTGAACAAATAGATTGTTGTTTCGCAGGCGATTTACTTAATCAATGTATTTCTTCTAGTTTTGGTCTTCGTGAATTAAGTATACCCATCTTTGGTGTATTTGGTGCTTGTTCAACCTTTGTTGAATCTATGTGTTTAGGTGCTATTTGTTGTGAAAGTTTTGCTGAAAATGTTTTATGTGCTACTTCTAGTCATTTTTGTAGCGCAGAAAAGCAATTTAGATTTCCCCTTGAACTTGGTAATCAAAGACCTCCATCTAGTCAATGGACAGTCACTGGTAGTGGTGCTGCAATAGTTTCCAAAAGTGGTACTGGTCCTTTCATTACTCATATTACACCTGGAAAAATTGTTGATATGGGAATAAAAGATGCTAATAATATGGGTGCTGCTATGGCTCCTGCCTTTGCTGATACTTTAATATCTCATTTTATAGATACTGGTAGAAATCCTAGTTACTATGATGCAATTATAAGTGGTGACTTAGGTCATGTTGGAAAAGATATTGCTATTGATATCGCAAAGTCTCAGGGTTACAATATAAAATCTAACTATAATGATTGTGGTGTTTTAATTTTTGATAAGGCTAAACAGGATACTCATTCTGGTGGTAGTGGTTGTGCTTGTTGTGGTACAGTTTTCTCTGGTTATTTCTTTAAACAATTAAAAGAAAGAAAAATAAAAAAACTATTACTTATTGCTACTGGTGCTTTAACTAATTCAACAAGTTCTCAACAAGGCGAAAGTATTCCTGGAATTGCACATGCAATTAGTATTGAGGTTTAAGTCAGCTGTTAAAGCTTTGCTTGTTACAGATGACTTATGCAGAATTTGTGAAACAAATTCTACTTACATTAAAATGGGACAAATCTTATTCTAATTTATTTTTTGAAGGGAGAATTTTATGGATATAAATTGGGCTAATGTTTTTGAATGGTCTTCACTTTTGAAGTGTTTTGTTGTTGGCGGTTTAATTTGTATAATAGGACAGATTTTAATTGATAAAACTAAATTAACTCCTGCTAGAATCTTAGTTATTTTTGTTACAACAGGTGCTATTTTAGGTGGACTTGGTATATATAAATGTGTAGTTGATTTTGCTGGCGCTGGTGCTACTGTTCCTCTTACAGGATTTGGCTACAATTTAGCAAAAGGTGCTATTGAAGGTGTTAAAGAAACTGGTTTAGTTGGTGCTTTTACTGGTGGTATTAAAGCTGCTAGTGGTGGTATTGCTGCTGCTGTGTTCTTTGGATATTTGGCTTCTCTTATTTCTAAACCTAAAATGAAAAAACAATAAAAACACAGATGAATTTTATCTGTGTTTTATATTTTCTTTATTTTAAACTATGCTTTTTTTGCTATTTCAGCTATTTCTGCAAATGCTTTTGGATCGCTTACAGCTATTTCAGCTAACATTTTTCTGTTAATTGTAACATTAGCTTTCTTTAGTCCAGCTACCATTTTGCTATATGTTGTTCCATTCATTCTAGCTGCAGCATTTATTCTTGTTATCCATAATTTTCTAAAATCACTCTTTTTATCTTTTCTTCCTACATATGCGTAAGATAATGATTTCATTACTGCTTGATTTGCATTTCTAAATCTATAATGTTTTGCTCCAAAATATCCTTTAGCTTGTTTTAATATTTTTTTATGTCTTGCTCTTGTTGTTCTTGCTGTTTTTACTCTTGCCATTATTTTCCCTTCCCTTCATTTTACTTTCTACTATACTTTTATTATTTTTATATTATCCACCATATGGTAATAATTTTTTGATTGTGTTTTCACAAGTTTTACTTGCATAAGCATTTTGAACTTTTCCTGATTTTTTTTGTCTTTTTGTTTTATTTGCTAATAAGTGTCTTCTGTTTGATTTTGTTCTTTTTACTTTTCCTGTTGCTGTTAATGAATATCTTTTTTTAGCAGCTTTATTTGTTTTTAACTTTGCCATGAGTTTTCCCCTTTCTTTTAATTCGTTTATTCTTTAAACGAATTTTTTTATTTTTTATATATAAAACGTATTATTACGCTTTTTTAGCTAAAATTGTAAACATATTTCTTCCTTCAAGTTTTGGTTGTTTTTCTACTGTTGCTATATCTTCTAATTTTTCTATAAATTTATTTAGAACAACTTCTCCAGCTTTTACATTGTTTACTTCTCTTCCTCTAAATTTTACAGTAATTTTTACTTTGTTTCCATCTGTTAAAAATTTTCTTGCATTTTTTGATTTAAATTCAAAGTCATGTTCTTCAATATTTGGAGTAACTCTTACTTCTTTTATTTCTAATACTTTTTGTTTCTTTTTAGCTTCTTTTTCTTTTTTAGATTGTTCAAATTTGTATTTTCCATAATTCATTATTTTGCAAACTACTGGCTTTGCATTTGGTGAAACTAGTACTAAATCTAAGTTGTCTTCTGCTGCTTTTTCTAAAGCTTCTCTTGTTGAAACAACTCCTAGTTTTTCTCCATTTACCCCTATTAATTGAACTTCTTTTTCTCTAATTTGACCATTTATAGGTAATTCTTGTTTTATATTAAAACACCTCCATAATTACTTTTTGCCAATAAAAAAATTGGCCTTTTGTTACAAGCCAATCAACACAAATAAACATAGTTTCTTTTAAAACTTATTTTATTTATTTCTAACCATTTGCTTTACTTAGCTAAGGTGAGAAGTGTTTAACTTCTTCTTGTAACAAATATTATTATACCATAAATTTCTAATTTGTCAAGAATTTTTTGAATTTTTTTTAATTAGTAGCAATAGTGAATTTTAAAAATTTTAGGTCTATCGGTTTACGTAAACTTGGTTTTCCGATAGAAATATTGGGAACAACATTTTTCAAAAATATTACTTTACAACAAGACATGATTCATAAGAATAATGTGTCTCACATCATCAAAAATGCTCTTCGTATATATTGAAGAGCATTTTACTATATTTGCATATAATATTTTTAGTAATTTTTCTATTAGTGAATATGTTGTCATATTCTTATTTTCTTTTAATATTTTGTTATAATTATGCTCTTGGATGAGCTTTTTGATATATATTTTTTATTCCTTCATCTTGAAATTGCATATAAACTTGTGTTGAAGAAATGTCTGAATGTCCAAGCATTGTTTGAATTGATTTTAAATCTGCTCCATTTTGTAGTAAATGTGTAGCAAATGAATGTCTTAATACATGTGGTGTAATATCTTTTGTTATATGCGCTTGTTCTTTATAGTATTTTATTATTTTCCAGAATCCTTGCCTTGTTAATCTTTGTCCATTAACATTTACAAATAATGCTCTTTCTGTATCATTTTTTAATAGTATTCCTCTTGCATTATCTGTGTAATCTTTTAATGCTTTTAATGACATTTTTCCTAATGGTATTACTCTTTGTTTGTTTGCTTTTCTACAATTTACACATCCATCTTTAAAGTTTACATCATCTATATCTAAAGATATTATTTCTGTAACTCTCATTCCTGTTGCATATGCAAATTCTAGCATTGCTTTATCTCTGATTCCTTTTAAGTCTACATCTTTTGGTTGTTCCAATAATAATTCAACCTCTTTAGATGTTAATACTGCTGGTACTCTTTTTTCTACTTTTGGTGATTGTAAATTTTTTGTTGGATCATTTTTTACTTTTCCTTTTTTTAATACATATTGGTAAAATGATCTTATTGAAGCTATACATCTTGAAATAGTTGAAGGTTTTTTTCCTAATTCTTCTAAATATTCAATGTAATTTTTTATTACTTCTTCGTCAACTTTGTTATAAAAAACTTCGCATCCTTCTATGTATCTTCTGAATTGTTTTAAGTCTCTTTTGTATGATTGTAATGTATTATTTGATAATTTCTTATCTGTTTCTAAAAATTCAAAAAAAAGTTTTAATTGTTTTTCCATTTTCCTTACCCCTATCTCAAAATATTATTTACATAAATTATGTATATGTTATATCAAACAATTTATAAAATGTAAATAGATTTTTAAAAATATTTTATAAAATTTTTTAAAATATTTGTAGATATTAGTATTTCTATTATTGCTGCTATACTTAATCCTGCTAACATCATAATTGAAAATAATGTATGTCTTAGCACTTCTATCTTTATATTATCTTTATTTCTGTCTTTTACTATTGATTTGTATAGTTTAAATCCACTTACACCAATTGCTATTATACAAGGTATAAATATTATATTTTGTGGCAATAAGGTTATTAATATAAATGATAGTCCCTTTCCTAACCCCATCATAGTTATAATTGCTGATATTGTATATCCTAAGCAAAAACCTCTATATAATATAACTCCAAAAACTACTGGTATTCCGTATTACTGTCGTTCCGAAAAACCATAATGTTATTGCTATAACTATGTTTCCAAATATTGTACTTTTTAATAATTGCATATTATTTAATTGTTCTGTATTTTTTAGTGTATCTACAAATTTATTTAGATATGTCGTTATTTCTGATATTTGCGTTTCTTGCGCATTATTTATGAACATTACTCCTGAAAAAATTCCTACTATAAATATTAGAGTTACTAATATATATTCTTTGCTATTATTTAATATATGTTGATAAATCATATTTTTTATATTTAGTCTTTTGCTATTTTTCATAATAGTTCTCCATTCTAAAGCTTTAAAAAAGCTTTTTATTTTATACATAATGTGTATTCGATAAAGTACTTTTTAGAACTATTTTTTTGAGACAGTTGGGACAGTCCTAATTTGTCTCACTTTATTGTCGAAATTTGTATTATAATTAATTACCTAATATTAGTACAACAAATTTCGACAATATGATATATAAAAAGTGAGACAAATTAGGACTGTCCCAACTGTCTCACATTATTTTTCCATAGTTTCCTCCACCACCAGATTGAACCTTAGCATTTCCTGTTCTTGCCTTTTCAATTGCATTTGCAACTTTTTCTCCCACAACCGCTTCTATATCATCTTTAGTTAATATATGTAAAATATTCATTTCAGTTTCAAAAGAACTTAGCAATTTTTCAATTGTCTTTCCTCCTACTCCTGGTATAAATCCAAGTGGTACTTGATAAATATATGGTGGCCTATTTTCTGGGCTTTGAGTTTCCTTTTTATCTTTTATTAATTCTATTCTGTCAAAAACTCCAAATGTTACTTTGTCACTACCACAATTTGGACATATTGATATTGGTTCTTTTGTTTCTATTACATTATTACATTCATCACAATATGTTCTGTGATATTTTCCAAGTTTTGGGTCTAATCCATAATTAGCAATTATTTTTCTTCCATCTTCATTTTTTAATGCTTTTACTACTTCTTTGAATGATATATCTTCTACTTGCATTTTGTTATATTCCCTTGCTATTTTAGGAAGAGAGTGTGCATCTGAATTTGTTACAAATGTTTTATTTTCTAATTCTGATATTTCATCTGCTAAAAATGTATCTGAACTTAGTCCTAATTCTACTGCAAATATTTTGTCATATTTTTCTTTAAATATATTTTTTATTCTATCATTACAATTTCCATAATAGCTTTTAAATGGTGTAAATATGTGTGCTGGAATTAAAATCCCATTATATTTTTCAACAATGTCTATAAGTTCATATCCAGATAAATCTGACCTTTGTGTACTTAATGTTATATTTTTTATATGTTTACTCATTTCATTTGAAAATGCTTTTATGTCTTTCAAATATGGAAAGAAACATACATTATGTGCTGCTCCACATTTTCCATTTCTTCCGACTTCTGAAGTTTCTACTTCACTTCCTAAGAGAATACATACTTTATCTTTATATATAATTCCTCCATCTTTTAGTTCATATGCATCTCCTGTTTTTAAAAAGTTTTCTATATCTTCTATTACATATGGTGATGCACAGTCTATTATTCCAACTATATTTATTCCTTTTCTTTCTGCACATTCTCTTGCAATATTAGCAAAATTTAATGACCTTGCTGCTGTTATTTTTATTGGTTTTCCACTTTCTGCTCTTCCTATGTGTACATGTAAATCTGCGAACACTTCGTACATTTATTTATTCCCCTTTCAAAAAGATAAGCAAAGTTTAAATAATAATGTTATTTTTCAAAAACTTTGCTTATTTTTTAATTACTTGTTATAGGTTGTTTTTTATCTTCAATATTTTTCAAAATTTTCCTTGTTGTTTCTTCTGTAAATAATGGTCTATTATTTTGAATATTAGTTTCACTATCTTTATTAAGCATTTTTTCCTTTATCTCTTTATATCTATTTTCTATTTGTTTATCTATTTGTGGTTCATAAACATTTACTATTTTTTTTATAAATTCTATTAGGTCTCCCGTTTCATTATATAATCTGACTAATTTTTTTAAAGCTTTTATTTCAACAAATTCTCCCATATTTATTTCTTGTAACATGTCTATAAATTGTGAAAATATTTCAACATATCTGTTATATTCATTTTTTAAGTTTCTATGTATTAGCAATACCATTGCTTCATCTGGTTCTAGTCCTATTCTTTCAGGTCTATCGAGTATCATTCCTCCAAATTGTTCTACTAATTCTAATACATCGCTTTCTTTTTCTCTAAAACTAGTTTGGCTATATCTATTTACGCCTTCACATATTTTG
The DNA here is from genome assembly GCA_948468685.1 of uncultured Clostridium sp. GTDB lineage: Bacteria > Bacillota > Clostridia > TANB77 > CAG-508 > CAG-269. The sequence continues at coordinate 10,625 of CAOKJC010000024.1, forward strand.
CAAAATTTTTTATCAAATCCTAATGTTTCTAGATACTCTGCTCCTCTTTTTGCATAGCTTCTTATTTCTTCTAAATTAGTTGAATTTTCAATTTTTTTACAACTACATAATAAACATGCTGTTAAAATTAAATTTTCGTCTAAATCTAATTTGTTATATTTTAAAAATAATCTAGCTAGTTCTGTTTTTATTATTACTGATTTATTAAAATATATTTTTTCTTTTTTTGCTAAATAATATAATATCTCAATTTTTGCTGCTAAATCTTTTTCATTTAATATATAGTTTGCAAATGTATCCATAAAACATCTTCCTTCCATGTTTTTTCTTCTGTTTTTTATATAACCTCATAATTTTATTATAAATTAATACTTATATTTTTTCAATAATTATGTCGAAATTAAAATATTACATTTGTATTACAGTGTTGCAGTTCAGTAAAGATTTATTTAAATTATTTGAAATTGTTGATATATAAACATTTTGAAGATAAAGACCTAATGGTAGACCCCAGCTATGTTTTTAAGATATCGTCCAAATCTTTAATTTGGTGTCGACAGCTATATGCAGAGCTATCAAAAAATGTTTATATATCAACAATTTCTTAGCATTTTTATTTTTTCTTACTGAACTGTAACATTACAGTTACAGTTCACAGCTAATTAATATTATTTCCATACAATTTTTCAAGAACAATAATAAACATCGCATGAGACCAACCAAGCCCAATAACCCAATTAGGTTTCAAAGTCTCATTATCAACTTGCTCGCCTAAAAAGTTGTGTTTACCAACAGTCTTAACGACAAAATCAAAAGTCTCTTTAGCCTTTTTCTTCTCTCCAGTCTCCAAATAATATAAAGTCATCCAAAGAGTTGCAATAGGCCAAGGATTTCCATTCATATAATGGTCATTTTCAAATCTTTGATATCCACCAGTATATGTTCTTAAAGATAAGTTGATTCTCTCTACAGTATTTTGAACCTTCTTTTCTTTTGGTTTAAACATATTAAATGGTGTAACTGCACCTAAAATGCTAATATCCATTTTATTATCTTCTGTATTTCTTAAATATGTATTTCTTTCTTTATCATACATATTAGTATTTACATATTTCTTTATTTCAACTTGTAGCTTTTCTATTTCTTTTTTAGATTTATATATTTTTTCTTCTTTCAATCTATTCTTTTCAAAATCAGAAACATCGTTTCCTAAAATGTCATATATTCTTAACATACAATCAAATGCAGAATATATACTTGCAAAAGAATATAAATGCTTTCCTTCATTCATTTCCCATAAATCATAACTTACATGATATTTATTTGTTTCCTCTAATATGTCATTTATATATCTTTTTAGAAAATCAACAGCCTTTTCACACATTTGTAAATTTTCTTTTAAGAACTTTTCATTTTTGCAATATTTATAATGTTCATAAACTCCATAAACAACGCTTGCAGTCTCATCTATCTGATACCCCCAACATGGTGCTAAGTTTCCATCTGTATAAAATCTTTGCTCAAACATTCCATTTTTACTTTGAACCTTTTTGCAAAATACTTTATAAAATCGCTCTATCTCCTTATTCATATTTAATATATCCATTGCTTTTGTTATAAAAACAGCATCTCTTGGCCAACAATATGCATATCTTCCACATTTAGTAAAACCTTCATCGATTTCAGGGGATGCAATTATAGCCCCTGTTTCTGGATTTGTTAATAATGGAAAAAGTAAAATACTTCTTTTATAGATTTCATAAATTCTCTCTTCATAGCTATTATCAGCTTCCTTCATTTTTAATCCATTATGATTTTTAACATACTTTCTCCAATAAGCTTTTGTATCTATATATTCCTTTTCAAAATCTATTCTTTTACTTCTTTCAATTTCATCTTCTATATCAGATATATTTTTATTTTCATCTATTGATACACATATTTGTAGTTCTTGTTTTTCTCCTGGCTTTATTATTCCTATTTTATAAGCAATTGAAGAATCCTTTGACATTCCAATATAATCTTTGTCATAAATATCTGTTCTTTTTATGTTATTTGAACTTCCGTTTATTTGATGTTTTATTATATCTTTTCCTTTAGCAAATGTAGAAAAAGAAAAATCATGAGCATATTGCATCATTCCACCATCTATAATTTTACATCCCACAAAATTATTTGTATCTGATAACAACTCAGAATGAATATAAAATTCTGTATCTAAATCAATTTTTCCTTCATTTATAAATATATATTTTTTTGCCAATATATTTTGCTTTATTAAAATATAATCAGTTTGTACAATTTTTAAATTAAAATATGTATTTGTTATTTCCGTATTTAATATATTTGTATCTGTGTCATAATATTGTTTATATATATTGTTTATATCATCATGCAAATATATCAAATCCGATTCATTCACTTTCACTCCTGTATGAAAATAATTTATATATTGTCTGTTATCTTTACTTGGAAAATATACTCTTTGTAGTTCACCTTTTGCTGTATATGTTGCTATCATTTTTTTATTTCCTATTATTGCTTCGTTCAAATATTTGTTTTCCATAATTTTCTCCTTAACTATTGCATTTATGTTTTTTGTGTTATAATTAAAGTATGTTAAAAGCAATATCCACCACCACACGTTTTTGTGTGACGGTAATTTTTATTTTAAATTCGTGCCAAAAAGGGACGTCCCTTTTGGCACACTTTTTATCCTTCAATTACACTTAAAATTTGTTTTTCTAAATCTTTTATCTTTTCATTAATTCTAAAGATATCTTCGTCTTTCAAATTCTTATTGTCCATATCTTCTTTTACAGAAGCTTCCATATCAAATATTTCTTCTCTTAATTTTTCAAGTCTATTTAATACTTCTTTTCTCTTATTTACAGGTAATCTTCTTTGTGATTTTTCTGTTAATCTTACCTCTTCTTTATCTAATTCGTATGTTTCTCCAAAATCAGCAATTATAACAGGTAATTCCGCTTCTTGCTCTATTTTTTCTTTCAATATCACTTGTGCATCTTCATCACCATGTACTAGGAATATTTGCTTTGGTTTTTCTCTAAATGAATATATAAAATTCATTAATCCATCTTGGTCTGCATGCCCTGAATATCCTTCCAAATATTCTATTCTAGCATTTACTGCTATTTCTTCTCCAAATATTTTTACTTTTTTAGCTCCATTTACTATGCTATGTCCTAGTGTTCCTGGTGCTTGATATCCAACAAATAATATTGTAGAATTTGGATTCCACAAATTATGTTTTAAATGATGTTTTATTCTTCCTACATCACACATACCACTTGCTGATATTATTACACTTGGTGTTGGATCTTCATTTAAGGCTTTTGATTCTTCTGCTGTTACTGTGAATTTTAGTCCTGGAAATTCAAGTGGATTATCTCCTCTTGACATTTCTGCTTGTGTATCTTCATCAAATAAATCCATATTTTCTTTAAATACTTCTGTTGCTGATATTGCAAGTGGACTATCTACATATACTGGTGCTTTCATTAATGTTTCATATTCTCTTAAGAATTTTTCATCATTTGTTGTTTCTTTTATTTTATTTAGTTCATATAATATTTCTTGTGTTCTTCCAACTGCAAATGATGGAATTACAACAGTTCCATTTCTATCAAGTGTTTCTGATACTATATTTAAGAACAACTCTGCTTTTTCTTCATTTCTAGTATGTTTTCTACTTCCATATGTAGATTCCATTACTAAATAATCTGCATCTTCTATCATTGTTGGTTCACTTAATAATGGAATATCATTATTTCCTAAGTCTCCTGTAAATACAGTTTTTGTCTGTTTCCCATCTTCTTTTACCCATACCTCAATAACACTTGATCCTAACATATGTCCAGCATCATTAAATCTAACAAAAATTTCTGGTGTTATTTCTATTACTTCATCATATTTTACTGGCTCAAATATTTCTAAACATCTTGCTGCTTGTTCTGCTGTATATAGTGGTTCACGTACTGCTTCACCTTTTCTCATTCTTTTTCTGTTTTTCCACTCATTTTCCATTTCCTGAATGTGTCCACTATCTGGTAACATTAATGCACATAAATCACATGTTGCTTTTTGTGCATATATCTTATTTCTAAATCCTTCATTATATAATTTTGGTATCCTTCCTGAGTGGTCTATGTGTGCATGTGTTAGTAGCACAAAGTCTATATCTGTCGGATTAAATTCGAATTCTTGGAAGTTTTCTTCTTCTAATTCACTTTTTCCTTGCCACATTCCACAGTCTACTAAAAATTTTTTTCCTGCTGCTTCTACTAAATAATTTGAACCTGTTACAGTTTTTGTTGCTCCTAAAAATGTAATTTTCATAAATTTTCATTCCTTTCGTAAAACTCTCTTTCCTTGTCCATCAGGGACTTTTCTGACTATTTTTTTGCCGTTCTTATTTAAGATGTGTCCCTAATTGGACATTTTTGTCCAAACAGAACTGTCCTTAATGGGACATTTTTTGTTTGGTTTTATTTCTAAACTTTTTGGCTTTGGTATTTCTATTTTTTGTTCAAATATATTTTCATCAAATATTTGAACAAAATACTTATCTTTTTCTTTTATTAGCTTTATATACGCATTTTCTAATCGTATTATTCTTGTATTAAATATATTCTTTAATATTTCGTAATTTGTTTCTTTATCTTTTGAAACTTCTTCTAATACTTTTAGCTCTATTGCTTTATCTATTATTATTTTACTAATTTCATTTATTTTTTCTTGCAAATCCTCTACATCTTGTATTCTATTTTCTTGATTATATGGTATTAATAAATAATATCTAAAATCATACATTATTTTTTCTATATCATGTCTTGTCCCTACTTTATTTATATTTATTTCCACTAATTCTAAAAATAGCTTTTGAAATTGTATTTTTAACTCTTCTAATTCTTTTTCTTTATCTTGTATATCTATTATTTTTAGATGTTTATATTTCTCTTCTAGTTCATTTTTGTATTGTACAAAATTTATTGGATTTAATATTCTATTTACCTCTTCTAAAGCTTTAAAATATTGTTCTTTTTCGTCTTTCATTATTCTAGATAATACTTTCATGCTAAATATTTTTTTATTAATTGGTAATTGTTTGTTCCTTTTTTCATATTCTTTTTCTAATAATTCTTTATTATTGATAATTGTATCTATTTCTTTTATTTTATTTGTTATTACTATTTTTTCTTTTGTTTTTTCTTCTACAAATTCACTTCTATTTTCTATTTTTTTTAAATTTTTTTCTATTTCTTCTTTTATGGATAAAATTTCTTCTATTTTTGTAGGTTCATATTTGATATTTAATAATATTGAAATCTTTGATATTATATCTATTATTTTTTCTGCATTTTCTTTATTATATTGATTTTCCAATTTTTCTTTAAACATTTCAAAATAGTCAATTATAAATTCATTATTCTTTACCCATTTATTTAAAAATTTATGTCCTATAATCATTCTTAGATTCTGATATATTAAATTATGGTCTATACTTTCTATTTCTTGAGGTATATTTGTCCATGAATATCCATTAAAATCTCTTAATGGTTCTACAATATTTATATTATTTCCAACATTTATAAGATTTGATAAAGTTTCATTAATAAAGAAATAATCATCTTTTATAATTTTTTCTTTGTTACTTAACTTTGATATAGCATATAATATTTTTCTTTCTATTGGATATGCAATTATTTCTTTATCTTCTTTATTTATAATATAACTTTTATTTTCTGGTATTTTATTATTTTCGTCATTCATTTTGATTATTTTTATTGATTTACAATCATTTTGTATAATCTCAAAAATATTTGATATATATTCATCTTTATCTTCAATATCTCTTTTTACTGTCTCTATATCTTTATATGCTGCTTCTATTTTATAAAATATACTTAAGAGTGTACTTTTTACAATTTCGTCAAATTGTTTTTCTTCTAATATTTTTTCAAGTTCATTATTATAGTCTTTTTTTACAATCTTTTCTAAAATATTCTTCTTTTTTTGTTGCATACTACACTCCTCTCTTATTTATTATTTATTTGAAATGTTGATATATTACTATTTTGAAGTTCAAGACCCAATGGTAGACCCCAGATATGTTTTGAACAAAAAATAGTAATATATTAACATTTTTTATAATAATAAATATTTTTTATTCTTCTACAACCCCTTGTGGCTCTGTTCCCATTTTTAGCTCTTCAAGTCTTTCTTTAGTAATTAATACTTCTCTAGGTTTGCTTCCTTGATATCCAGAGATAATTCCTCTTTCTTCCATTTGGTCTATAATTCTTCCTGCTCTTGCATATCCTACTTTAAATCTTCTTTGTATAAATGATGTTGATGCCTGTCCTTGTTCTACAACTGCATCTATTGCATCCATTAAAAATGGATCTGTCTCATCATCTTCAGCTTGCTCTTGTACTAATTCTTTTTCTGTTTTATTATTATTCTCTATTGTTTCTAAAATATCCTCACTATAATTTGCTGTTCCATTTTGTTTTACAAAGTCTACTATTTTTTCAACTTCGTCATCAGATACAAATGCACCTTGTACTCTTACTGGTTTTGGTGCTCCTGATGGAAAAAATAACATATCTCCTTTTCCTAATAATTTTTCAGCACCTACTGAGTCTAATATTGTTCTTGAGTCTACTTGTGATGATACTGCAAATGCTATTCTTGATGGTACATTTGCTTTAATTAATCCTGTAATTACATCTACTGATGGTCTTTGTGTTGCTATTACTAGATGCATTCCTGCTGCTCTTGCTTTTTGTGCTAATCTACATATTGCCTCTTCTACATCTTTTGCTGCTACCATCATTAAGTCTGCTAACTCATCTACTATTATTACTATTTGTGGTAATT
>CAOKJC010000025.1 GCA_948468685.1 uncultured Clostridium sp.
CTTCTATCACGAAAAATTCCTCCTTACATTTTGTTTTTTTCTATAATATCATTTTAATTTTTTCTTGTAAAGTTTTTCACAAAGAATTTACATACGGAAATAAGCATTTGACAAATTATTGCATTTTGTCAACTTTTGTGGTATATTATTATTACTTTTTAACTTTGTATTAGAATTAATAATTTAATCTAACTATAAGGAGGATAACAACATGAAAAACTCAATAAAATCTTTTCAATTATTTGTACGTCCAGATGAAAAAAGTCGGCAAATCGCTAAAAACATCTGCGAATTAAATTCTAAATTGTCTCACTCTCTTGATGAATGTGATGATGCTGATTTAGTAATTGCAATTGGTGGTGATGGAACTTTTATTGATGCTGTTACAAGTACTAATTTTTCAAAATCTAAGATTTATACTGGAATTCATACTGGTACTCTTGGTTTTCTCCAGGATTTATCTGAAAATGATATTTTTTCTCTTATTAATTATATTAATTTTGAGCAAGATTTGAAAACCAGAAAAGTTTATACTGCTCTAATAAAAATATTGCAAAAAGATGGTAAAGTTAATACTTTCTACGCTTTTAATGAAATTGTTATTGGTGGGGATTGTTATTCTAAGATATCTTTTTCAGAGTATATTAATGGAGAACTTTTTCAGAATGTTTCTGGTAATGCTATAATAATTGCCACTAGTGCTGGTGATACTGCTTATTCTCTAAATGCTAATGGTGCTATTGATTTTAGCAATAATTTCCAACTTGTTCGTACTCTTGAAATTCCAATAAATAATGCTGTATATGAACGTTTTATAACTAATCCTATAATTTGTTCTAAAATTAATATTGTTTTGAAGCCTTCTAATAATATTTGTATTATTATTGATGGCATAAAAAAAGAGATTGATTCTCAAAATATTGATTCTGTTGAAGTTTCTATGATTGATGATTCTAATTATATTAATAAGTTGGATTTAGTAAATTATTCAAAAGTGAGGGTTACTCGAAATAAAATTTTGGGATATTAATTGTTTTTGAAAAAAGAAAGATTTTATTTTTAAAAAATCTTTCTTTTTTTGTTGACATCTTACTATTTTTGTGTTATTATATTTATTGTTCAAATGTTATGGGTCAATAGCTCAGTTGGATAGAGCACACGCCTTCTAAGCGTGGGGTCGGGGGTTCGAATCCCTCTTGGCCCACCATAACAGTTTTATACAAATCCATATAAGGTAAATATGAAAAAGTAATATCAGTTAAATCGATATTACTTTTTTTATGTTATAGTAAGCTATCTGAACTTCCTATAATATAAATACTTTGCACACAAACATTTCTTAGATGTATGAAACGAAGTGAATTACAGATAAGTTATATAGAGGAAAGACGAGGCATGAAAAGTAATCTAAAAGGTCAAAAAACAATAAATAATTTGGTTATGTGAAATATTTATTCTATAATTATTTTATTCAAACGTATAAATTTTCCTAAAAACGGTATAACTATTAGTATTATATCTTTTAATTCATTTTTTCAATTTTATATTAAAATATCGGTCTTTTATCAATTACTCAACATTTTTTCTTTCGCATTACCAATTGGTTTAATTTTAAAAAACGCACTGATATACTATTGTTAGGATTGTTTATGGAGGTATATTATGAAATCTAATAAAAAAATTGATATTGACAAAATATTAGGAGAAATTTTTAAAGAATATCGTCTTAAAAATAGCTTAACACAAGAAAAAATTGCTGAAAAATTAGGAATTTCTGTGAAATATATTTCTAGAATTGAAAATGGTACAGGTGGTGTAAAAGTAGAAACGCTTGTAAACTACATGAATATACTGGGTATATCTCCAAATACTATTTTTGAGAAGCTTATTGAAAATGATGATTTAAAACTTCAAATTCAATTATCAAAAAAATTAACTGAACTGTCTGATGATAAAATTAATTTTGTTATTACTATAATAGATTTACTAAAAAATTTATAAATTTTAAAGGACTTAGACTGATAATATCTAAGCCCTCTTTTTTCCTATTCTTTCCAAAATGCCTTATATGTTTCAAAAGCTGAATAAATATCAAATTTACTTGTAACCTCATATGGAGCATGCATTGAAAGTACTGGAACACCACAATCTATTACATCAACACCTTTATTGGCTAATATATATGCTATTGTTCCCCCACCACCAATGTCAACTTTTCCAAGTTCTACAATTTGGTATTTTATATCATTTTTTTCTAAAACATTTCTAACCCATGCAACATATTCTGCATTTGCATCTGATGCACCTGATTTTCCTCTTGATCCAGTATATTTGTTTAAACTTATTCCTTTTCCAATAAATCCTGCATTTAGTTTATCTGAAACTGATGCATATATAGGATCAAATCCTGCATCAACATCTGATGATAGCATTTTTGAATAGCAAAATACTTTATCTAATAAATTTGGTTTATTTATTTGTAGTTTATTTAAAAGTTCTGATATGAAGAAATCAAACATATGTGATTCCATTCCTGTATTTCCCATACTTCCTATCTCTTCTTTATCTGATAAAATACATACTGCTGTGTTTTTAACTTCTTCTAATGACATCATTGCTGCTAATGATGTGTATGCACATACTTTATCATCTTGACCATATGCTGCAACCATACTTGAATCAAATCCTAAGCTTCTTGCTTTAAATTCTGGTATAATTTCTAATTCTGAACTTTGTAAATCCGCTTCTACTATTCCATATTTTTGATTTAATATATTTAAAATATTTAATTTTACTTTTTCTTTTGCTTTTTCATCTTGATATGGAATACTTCCTACTAAAAGATTTAATGCTTCCCCATCTATTCCATTTTTTAGTTTCTTTTCCATTTGGTCTTGAGCTAAATGTGGTAGTAAATCTGTTATTGTAAATATTGGATCATTTTCATCTTCTCCTATATTTATTGTTATTTTTTCTCCATTTGGCTTTACAATTACTCCATGTATACTAAGTGGAATTGTTGTCCATTGATATTTTTTTATTCCACCATAATAATGTGTTTTTAAATATGCTAATTCTGTATCTTCATAAAGTGGATTTGGTTTTAAATCTAATCTTGGTGAATCTACATGTGAACCTATTATATGAAGTCCATTTTCTATATTTTCTGTTCCTATAATAGCTAAATACATACTTTTTTCTCTATTTATAAAAAATATCTTATCTCCCGGTTGTAATTTTTCAAATTCTGATATATCTTTATATCCATTTGCTTCTGCCATTTTTTTTGCTTCTGCTATAAACTCTCTTTCAGTTTTGGCTTTATTTAAAAAGTTCATATAGTCTTTTGTAAAATTGAATATTGATTCTTTTTTTCTTGTATCTACTGATTCCCATCCGTTTTCATTTTTTCTACATAATTTTTTTTCTAAACTTTCTTCCATGATATCCTCCTTTGTTAATTTAATTTTTTTTAGTATATCACTTTCTTTTTTATTTTTCCACTTTTTTTAGTATTTATTATTTTTTTTTGCAAATAATAATAAAAATGTCCCATTGGGGACGTTTCTGTTTGGGACATTTTGTCCCATTGGGGACATATCTTGTATTGGAGGAAAAATATGAATTCTTTATGGTTAAGTGAAAATTTAAATAATAAAAATTTTGAATCTTTAGAAAATGATATATCTACTGATGTTTGTATAATAGGTGCTGGAATATTTGGATTAACTTGTGGTTATTATTTATCAAGAGCGGGCTTAAAGGTTGCTATTGTTGATAAAAGTGATATTTCTAGAAAGACTACTGGACATACTACTGCTAAAATAACTTCTCAACATGATCTTATATATACTTATTTGTCTGATACTTATGGTGACCAATTTGCAAAAGATTATTTATTAGCAAATGAAGAAGCTATTGGAAATATAAAAAATATTATAGATAATGAGAATATAAATTGTGATTTTGAAAGGCAATCAAGCTTTGTTTATACTACTGATAAATCTGAAGTTACAAAAATTAAAAGAGAAGTTGATTGTGTAAATGAACTTGGTTTTCCTGCTAACTTTGTTACAAAAACTGGACTTCCTTTTGATATTTTAGGTGCTATACAATTTAAAAATCAGGCTCAATTTAATCCTATTAAATATATAAATGGTTTATCTGATTGTATTATTAGAAATGGTGGAAAAATTTATACTAATACTACTGTTTATGATGTAAAAAAGGATGCTAACATTTTTTCTACTTTAACAGTTGGTGGGATTGTAAAGTCTAAATATGTTATACTTGCTTCTCATTATCCTTTTCTTAATTTTCCTGGAATGTATTTTTTAAAAATGTATCAATCATCATCATATGTAATTGGCGTTGATGTTAAAAAGACTTTATTTAATGGAATGTATATTACTTCATCTTCTCCAACTTATTCATTTAGAACTGCTTATTATAATGGTAGAAAAATTCTTCTTTTAGGTGGTAGTGACCATAAAACTGGTACTCCTGTTACGTATAATGATAGTTACCTTGCTTTAGAGAATTATGCTAAACAATTATATCCTAATTGTGAAGTTTTGTTTAGATGGGATACTCGTGATTGTATTACTTTAGATAAAATTCCTTATATTGGCAATTTTTCAAATACAATTGATAATTTATATGTTGGTACTGGCTTTAATAAATGGGGGATGACTTCTTCTAATGTTGCTGCAAATATTGTATGTGACATGATTTTAGGAAAACAAAACAGATATGCTTATGTTTTTGATTCTACTCGTGTTAATCCTATTAAAAATAGGACTGAAGTTAAAAATATGATTTCTGAATCTGTGAATTCTCTTGCTTTGAAGAAGTTGAAAGATTCAAATGTGTCTTTTGATGATATTCCTACTAATTCTGGTGGTATTATTGATATTAATAATCAAAAGGTTGGTGTTTATAAAGATACTTCTCGGTAACATTTTTGCTGTTAAGCCTGTTTGTACTCATTTGGGTTGTTTGCTTTCTTGGAATGATGCTGATAAGACTTGGGATTGCCCTTGTCATGGTTCTCGTTTTGATTTTATGGGTAAAAATCTTTATGATCCTGCTTTTAAAAATTTGGATATTTTTGATGTATAGCAAAATTTTGTATTATTTTCTTATTTTTTGTTGACTTATTTTAGTGTTTTTGCTACAATTGGCTTAAATTCATATATTTATATATTATTTATTGAGCTAGATTTCTTCTTTTGAAATGAATCTAGTTCTATTTTATATTTTGTATCTTTGCATATATGTCATACCAACTATAACATCTATAAATATTTTTTCCTATACATTCTTTGTTATATCTGGCATCAAAACAAATCACTGGTATTTTTTGTGATATATTATTTATATTTTCAACTTTGTCTTCTATCATTAAATCAATATTATTTTCTATGCATACATCTAATTTTTCATCTGGGCTAAATATTATTTTATCATAATAAATATTATATTCTTTTAACCAATTGATAACTATGTCTCTCATCTTTTGTCCATTTTCATCATTTCTATCTGTAAAATATCTTGCTGTTATTATATAAATTTCATTTCCATCTTCTTTTAACTTATTTGTTACTTCTCCTGAAAATTTTCTAGCTGGTTCTTTTTTTGCATATTCATAAAGATATTTTTCCCAATATTCATCATCTAATCTACTTTCAACATCAAATATTTCTTTTATATCATATCCATTACTGTTACTAATACTTTTTTTATATTGTTCAAAGAAAACTTTACTTCCATAATCTAGTTGCCATTGTTCTATATTTGTTAGTACTCCATCTATATCAATTCCTATTTTCATATTTTCTTACCTTTCGTACTTATTAATTTATATCTTACATTTTTATATTTTGTCTTCCTTTGTAGATAATTTTTTCAGTCATTCATCAAAAACTGTATTATCATTATTTATAGTTTCATTTAACTTTTTGGCCTATAAAGAACAAAATCTGACATTAATAACTTTGTCTCTGTTTATAACATTTTAAAGTCCGCGTCTTTGTTCGTGCACCAAATTTGCTTTGGCAAATTTGTGTACAAAGTATTTATATTATAGGAAAGTTTGTAAAACATATCATTAAATATTTATGCATATATAGAACTTTCCTATAATATTAAAAAACTGAACTATGTAAAAATAACTCAGTTCATTTTGTATATGGTCGAGGTGAAATGGCTCACTAATCTCAAAAGTATTGATTTATATGCATTTTTGGAGGTTATGATTTTTATTTTAATGCAATTATAATGCAAGTGAGAGATAGTGTCAACTATTTTTGGATAAATATTTCCAGAAGCACATTTGACAAAATCAAAAAAAGGTGTTATTATATAAATACATTAAACAATGTACCTTAGGTCTGGTTGTGTATATTGTTTGCTCGTAGTGTACCGTAATACACTACTTTTTTTATGCCTAAAACAAAAGCAGGAAAACCCCGTAAAACTTTCCCACTTTCGACTATGTAATGACACATTTAGTCTTTACCTTTTTTTAGTTCTTCTAATAGCAATTGAAGTTTGATGTTTTTTTCTTTTTCTGCCAATAACTGTTCAATCAACTTTTGAATAAGGTCTGGTTGTGTCATCTCATTTGCCCTCCTTTCCGTCTTTAAGTAAAGACTACCTTTTGACAAGAAAGGTTGCTATAATATTACAATATTTTACGATAGAATACAAGCGAACATCACAACATTTATTTAAAATTCTCTTATTAGCTATAAGGTGAATTTTTTATTCAACTATAATGCAAGTGAGAAATAGTGCAAGATATTTTTAGATAGAATCACTATTAAGGAGAATAACGAAACATCTAAAAGATGAGTATTCAAATATAATAGGTAATTATGACACTGATAAACTTTATAAAAAAAGCTATCCTATTCGTCCATCTAACAAATGTATCGAAACTCAAGAGAATCAAGCAAATGATTTAATAATCCGACTGTTTAATCCTATATTTGATGCTTTTGCTCCAATGATTGAGGTAGGAATTATAGAATTAGAAAATCCATTAACTGAAACTAACTTAAAAAACAATTTAGATAAAAAAGAAATCATAAATTCGTTATTAGAAGAGGGGACCGAAAGATTGTATATCTTTAAATATATTAAATATAATTTATGTTTAAGCTTTATAATGCAATTATATTTAATATTTGAAAAAGAACTAGTATGTTATGTCAAAAAATATATAGATAATTCTTTTAATACTGCTAGTCTATTTAGTGCAATAAAATTTATAGAAAAGGATAAAAAACAGAAAATAGATAATAAAATAAAAGAGCAATTAGGTCTTTATAAAAACATTATAAATGTATATAAACACGGAAATGGTACAAGTTATTCAGAAATTCAGAAAAATAACGGCGATATCCTTAATGAATATATAAATATAGATAATTTTGATAGTGCATTTGTTTTCAATTTAGAAAAAATTAGCTTTGAAGAATTATATAACGCAATAAATATATTTCTTAGTGAAATTGAAAAATAATTATAAGTATAAAATAAGCAAAGACTTAAAATTTTTAAATGCAATTATAATGCGTATAAAATTAAAATTGAAAAATTTTAATGCAATTTGAATGCAACCAGAAAATATTGTCAGCTATACACAGCTAAAATAGGGCAAAAAAATACTATCTCAAATATTCTCAGATATTGTGAAATACCCTCAGATACTGCGAGATAGAATTTTTACTCTGGTCGAGGTGACAGGGATCGAACCTGCGACCTCATGGTCCCAAACCACGCGCGCTACCAACTGCGCTACACCTCGATAAACATTTATTTTTTTCTAAACGCTTATATATAATAACATATTTATTATATAATTTCAAGAGATTTTTAAAAAAAATAATGGAAATTTTAAAATATACTTGAAAATTATTAAAAATAACAGTATAATAAATATTGGAATTATGCACCAGTAGCTTAGCTGGATAGAGCACTCGGCTACGAACCGAGAGATCGGGGATTCGAATTCCTCCTGGTGCACCAAAAGTACCTATAAAGGTACTTTTCTTTATTTCTTGAATTTTAATAGTCTATCTCTTTCATCATTTCATTAAATCTTTCTTTATCCCATAACAAAACATTGTTCCTTTGAGCTAAATTTATAGCCTGTTGAGTGAATATAGAATTGGTTAAAACCACTGCTACATGGCAGTTGTATATAGATTTACTCGCTATAACTTCTTGTACTGCGTTAATCCCAACAGGTTCTGTATATTTCTTGCATTGTATTGCATATTTTATATACTCTTTTTCTGCAATAATATCAGCACCATAATCACCTGTTGCTTTAGTAACTTTGACATTATAAAATCCATTTTCCTCTAATAACTTTTTACAAAATTCTTCAAAATCAAAACCACTCATATTTTCATCAAAAATTTTTTTATTTTTATCTATATATTCTAAGCTGTCTAAATTGCTTTGTGTTATAATATCTTTTAGATTTATACATTCTTCAAACATATCTTCAATATTTACATTTTCTGCTATTATAAAATTTGATATATTCAGTTCTTCTAAATTTGTACACTTAGAAAACATATGGTTCATATCTTTTACTTTAGTTGTATTGAAGTTACTTAAATCTAATTTTCTTAAATTCGAACATCCTGAGAACATCCAAGCCATACATGTTACTTTATTTGTGTTGAATTTTGATACATTTAATTGTGTGATTTTCTCACAATTCGAAAACATAAAAACCATGTCTTCTACATTACTCGTATCAAATCTGTTCACATCTATACTTTTTAAATTTGAACAAGAATAAAACATACTGGCCATATCCATTACATTCTTTGTATTAAAATGTGATACATCTAATACATCTAAACTCTCACAAGCTTCAAACATAGAAGACATATCTGTAACTTTAGAAGTATCAAAATGTGATATGTCTAATTTTTCTAAATGAGCGCAACGTGAGAACATACTAGACATATCTGTTACTTTTGATGTGTCAAAATTATTTATATATAATATTTTTAAATTATTACAATCGTAAAACATTCCATACATTTCTGTAACATTTGATGTGTTAAAATTTGATAAATTAAGCGTCTCTATGTTAATGCACTCTTTAAACATTCCGTTCATTGATGTAACATTTGATGTATTGAAATTAGATAAATTTAGTTTTTTTAAATTATTACACTCATTAAACATCCATGACATAGATTTGACATTAGATGTATTAAAGCTTGATAAATTTAATTTTTCCAAACCACAACATCCTTGAAACATACAGTCCATATACTCAACTTTTTCTGTATTAAAATACGATAAATCTAGTTCTTTTAATTTTGAGCATCCTAAAAACATCTCTTTCATTGATATAACATTGTTAGTATCAAAACTTAATAGATTATTTGGTAATAAATTTGAAAATCCTGAATATTTACTATTCATTTCTTCTATATTTCTGAATATATTACAATTAATTTTTTCAAGATTTAAACAATTTGAAAACATTTCAGATAAGTCTGTAACATTTGATGTATTAAATGTTGATATATTTATTTCTTTTAATTTTGGACAATTTGAAAACATTTGAGATAAATTAGTTGCTTTGGAAACGTCTAATTTTCTTAAATCTAATTTTGTTACATTTTTTAGATTATTAAACCAGTTTATTTTATATGGATTTATTGAATATCTATCCCATCTATCAATATTTCTATCTTCATAATTTCTTATTACTATTTTGTCAATTATAGTTATATTTTTTATTATCTTTTTTTCTTCTTTCCAATAATTAGTTCCATCTACAATTCCATAATCTTTTTGCACTCTTTTAGTTTGGTCTGTATATTCATATGAGCTTAAAATTAATGTTCCATCTGTATATAGTTTTGCAAATACATTGTCATCAATATTTTCTTTTATTTTCATATCAACATTTAGTTCCATTATTATAATTCTCCTTTGTTATTATTAATTGTAGATATTATATCATATAAATTTTTATTTGTCCTCAATTATTGAATATTATTGAATTGTTAATAATATTATGTTATATTGATTTTAATAAATTTATTATAATAATAAGTAAATTGTTATTTTATATACTATTTTAAGAAAGGATTTTATTATGCTTAATAAACAAATTCTAATATTTGGAGGCTGCTTTAATCCTCCACAAAATTCACATTTATCATTAGCAGAACAATTAATAACTGAATATGAAGAAATTGAAAAAATAATTTTTGTTCCTGTTAATAGCAAATATCAAAAAGCAGATTTAATTGAAAATGAGCATAGATATAATATGTTAAAGCTAATTTGCGATAAAAATGAGAAATTTGATGTTTCAAGGATTGAAATTGATAGTGATAGACCTCTTTATACTATTGAAACTTTAAAGGCTTTTCAAAAATTATATCCAAAATATAAAATTTCGTTTATAATTGGAAGTGATAATTTAAAAGAATTATATACTTGGGAAAAGGCTGATGAGTTAGTAAAAGATTTTAAAATATATGTACTAGAAAGAGGTTCTGATAATATTAATGACATTATTAAATCTAATAATTTTCTTAAAAATAATGGTAGTGCTTTTATAAAAGCTAAAAATAATGTAACTAGTAATTTGAGTTCAACTTTTATAAGAAATAAAGTTAGAAATGGTAAAAGTGTAAGATATTTAACTCCTGACGAAGTTATATCTTATATAGATAATAATAATTTATATAAATAAAGGAGGTTTTTTATGTTAGAAAAAGAAAGATTACAAACAGAAATGAAGAATGCAATTAAATGGATTCAAGAATATGTAAAGAATTCAGGTGCAAAAGGTGTTGTTATAGGAAATAGTGGTGGAAAAGATTCTGCAACTGTTCTTGCTATGGCTGTAAATGCTATTGGAAAGGAAAATGTACTTGCAGTATCTATGCCTTGTTTCTCTATTAGCAATGATTTTGATGATGCAAAATTAGTTGCTGAAACTTTTGGAGTACGATTTTTGAAAGTTGATTTAAGTAATTGTTATCAAGAAATGGAAAATACAATCACTTCACAACTTAATCAAAATTTATCAAAAGAAGCAACTATTAATATAAAGCCTAGATTAAGAATGACTACTTTATATGGTATAGCTCAAACTTTAGGATATTTAGTAATTGGTACTGGAAATCTTTGTGAAGCTATGGTTGGTTATACAACAAAGTGGGGTGATAGCGCTTCTGATTTTAATCCTATTGGTAATTTTACAGTTCATGAAGTTTTAGAAATTGGTAAAATGTTAGGTGTTCCTGATAGAATATTAAATAAAGCTCCAAATGATGGTTTAGGTGGTCTGTCTGATGAAGAAAAAATGGGTATAAAATATAGTCAGATTGCTGAAATGATTGAAACTGGTAATACTGATGAAACTGCTAAACAAGAAATTTTGAAAAGATTTAATGGTTCTAAGCATAAAAGATGTCTTGTTCCTGTTTATAAGTTTGATAGAGTTAATTTTTTGAATAATTTTTAATAAATAAAATGTTGATATATTAATATTATTGACTGCTCTGCATATAGCTGGGGTCTACCTATTGGTCTTTGTCTTCTAATATTAATATATCAACATTTTATTTTATATAACATATCTCATTTTATAATTCATAAAATTAACTTTAGTAAATATATTTAAATGAGGTGTTTTTTGTTGATTATAAGGTCTATTAAAATAAATAAGAAAATAGTATTTAATGTTATTATTGTATTTTTATTGGTTATAATAATTTCTAGCTTTCTTATTATCTCTAAGTCAATTGATGTAAATTCTATAATATTTTGGGATAATTATAATTCTATTGATTTAAGTGATAATGAAGATTATATAAAGTGGGTTGATTTTAAAATTACATCTGATGTATTATCAAAAACCGCTAAACTTGATATAGATTCTCATAACTCAGATTCAGAGATTAAGTATAATTGGATCGAATTGCTTGCTTATTTTGCTTGCAAAAATGGTGGTAATTTTAAGAATTTTAAACAAAATGATTTGAATAAATTAGTTGAGCAATTAAAAAATGGAAAAAGTATACAAGAAATAACTAAAGATATGAAATATTATAATTATTATTATGAAAGTTATTTAGCTACTTTAGGTGGTTTTATTGGTAATTATTCAGTTGAAGTTGAAAATGATGATGGCACAACTTATTTTAGAGAAAAATATGGTATTAAAGCTTTTCTTCCTATTGCTAAAAATTATGCTTTTAGTCATTATGATGATTTTGGTGCTTCTAGGTCTTATGGATTTAAACGTACTCATTTGGGTAATGATTTAATGGGTAGTATTGGTACTCCAATTATTGCTGTTGAGTCTGGTACTGTTGTTAATTTGGGTTGGAATCAATATGGTGGTTGGCGTATTGGTATTAGAAGTTTTGATGGTAAAAGATATTATTATTATGCTCATTTGAGGAAGGACCATCCTTATGCAGCTGGTCTTTCTGAGGGTTCAACTGTTACTGCTGGTGATGTTATTGGCTATTTAGGTATGACTGGATATAGTATAAAAGAAAATGTGAATAATATTAATGTTCCTCATTTGCATTTTGGTATTCAGCTTATTTTTGATGAGTCTCAGGTTGAAGGTACTAATGAAATTTGGATTAATGTTTATGATATAATTGAATTTTTGAAACAAAATCGTTCTTCTGTTTTTATGAATAATTCTGATACTAAAGATTATGTTAGAAAATACAATTTTAAAGAGTGAGACAAAAAATTATTTGCATTTTATAAAAAAATATGGTATAATAGGCTATAGATACAAAGTATTTGGAATTTTTTTGGATAATAACTTATTAAAAGGAGAAAAAAACATGGCTAAAAAAATTTTTGTACGTGACTTAAAGGTAGGATATGTATTAGAGGATGACATCATACATGATGGAAAGATTTTGTTAAAGAAGGGAACTGTTTTAACTAATTCCTTCTTGCAACGTATCCGGAAATGGATGAGTTTAGATGACTGCATAAATATTAGTAGTGATGTCATTTCAGCTGAAAACATTTTGGCCACAACAAGTTCTAAGCTGATAAATGTAGCTCATAAGCTTTATAATGAAAACCCTGATAAGTGGGGACGATCCTTAAACGAAATACAGACGTATATCAATGAAGTTTCAGAAAATGTTAAGATTCCTGGGCACGAGAAATTGTGCTATAATTTTCAGGATTTTTCATCTAAAAATGAAGAAATTAATGCGAGGCACCTGTTTAGAACGGCAAAGCTTTCTATAGCTCTTGCAAATGTCTATAATACAACTCTTGCTATTGATTCTGAAAAAATTGACTTGGAAGAAATTGGTCTTGCAGCATTGCTCTGCTCATATGGAAAGAGCTTTGAATCTAGAGAGGCTGATATCAAAAATCTTAAGCGTGATGAGATTTTTGATAAATTGAATTTACCCTATAATTTTCTAAATAAGCCATTCTTAAAAGGTATGCATTCTCTTTATGCGTATCTTGCATTAAAAGACATTGTTTCTGAAAAATGCCGCAGAATGATTTTACTTAGCGGTCTTCATAATAGTTTTATAAACAAATTTGATAGTGAAAGTCCTGCAGCCAAGGCTGCTAAACTCATTACCTTGTGTTATGTTTACGACAAGTTATTGGAAACAGTCATAATGAATAATATGACAGCACCATTAGAGAATGTGTTGTCAAGTGTCAGTCATTGGGTGAGCAATGGAAATCTTAGTAAAACAGCTTATTATATGTTTATGGATAACATATTGATTTACTCACCAGGAACCAAAGTAATTATTACTACTGGAGAGTATGCTACAGTTGTGGGAAACAATGAGTGTTTCCCAACTAGGCCATTGGTTTTTACAGATAATTCGCTCGGGGCTCCACGGCTCCTCGATTTGTCTGAAAGTACTACGATTACTGTAAAAAGCATAGTAATTAATAAGGCCAATAGCGATAGCCAAATCAACGAGCTAGAAGCTCAGCAGATGCATAACATTACTGTTTAGTCTATCCATTTAATTCCACATAAAAGAACTCTAAATTTAGAGTTCTTTTTATATAAATTATTATTTTAAAAATACAAAACTTAAACATATTTCTATTGTAAGTTTATTCAAAAAAATATAATTATTTTTTACCGCAAAGTAATATTAATATTTTTATTAATTCTACCTCTTGAAATTTGTAAATTCACAATATCATTAGGAGATTTACTATAAATATATTCTCTTAAATCATTCATTGTATTTAATTCTTTACCATCAATTGAAGTAATTATATCTCCTTCTTTTAAATCTGTTTTTGATGCTGGTCCATTTTTTATAATTTGAGTTACATATATTCCTTTGCTGAAATTTATACTATTATTTAAATATGGAATAACTTCTTTGTCATATGCATATACTCCCATTGTTGCTTGTTCGAAATTGTTATTATTGATAAAACTTTCTATGACATGTTTTACAACATTAATTGGAATTGCAAATCCTATTCCTTCTGCTGATGTTATTTTTACAGTATTTATTCCGTATCACTTCTCCATTTGGATATATTAATGGTCCTCCACTATTCCCTGGATTTATTGTTGCATCAGTTTGTATTAAGTCTGACATATATGAAACTTGATTATTTTCTTCTAATTTTATAGTTCTATTTTTACTACTTATTATTCCTGATGTTACTGTTCTTCTAAATTCGAAACCTATTGGATTTCCAATTGCATACACAGTCTCCCCTATTCGTATGTTATTTGAGTTCCCCAATGTTATATATTGTAAATTTGTTTCATTTATTTTTGTTATAGATAGGTCTAAATCCGTATCACTCCATACTACTGTTCCATCATATTTTTTATTATTTCCTAGAGTTACATAGCATGTGCTAAATTTACTTCCAGTAACATGTTCATTACTTAAAATATATCCATTTTCTGAAACAATTACTCCTGTTCCTAATCCAAGTGATGTTTCATTGCTAGTTGAAAAAATCGAACTTCCATTATCTTTTAATTTTGATATTCCTACAACACTTTCCATTGTTTTTTCTAAAATATCTGCAACATTTTTACTTTTTTCTTCTTCTTTTTCTACAGTTTGTTCAATTACTGTGGATTGTTGCATTCTACTTGTTGTGTATTGATTGTTGTCTATTTCTATATTTTTGTATGTAAAATATAGGTAAAATCCTGATATCCATATTATTGTTAATATTATGAATGTACTAAATGCTTTTTTAAAGTTGCTTGCTTTTATATATCTTCTCAAGTTTTTTCACCTCAAGAATATTTTTTCCAATATTATTTTTTTTAAACATATCATGTTAATTCTTATACTATGGCATTTTTTAAAACGACTTTATTAATTATATTGTATATCACTTTCTAATAAATACATGTATTCTTTTTACACTATTTGTACTTCTTTTATTGTGTATCATTTTTCTCTTAAGTCGTTTATTACTCCTGATATTGTTGCATTTTCTCCATTTGTTATTTCATCCATTTGTCTTTCTATATATGATATTCTTGCGCTCTCTTCTATTTCTTTTAGTTCTGATATTCTTGTTGCTTTTGTTCTTTTCCAAATAATCCACTTCCTGTTAAACTTGATATCGATATACTAGCTAATATTAACAATATAATTACTGTTATTACTAATGCTACTAATGTTATACCTCTGCTGTGTTCTTTTGTATCTTTCATAAATTTTCCTCCTATTTTTCATTATAAATTTTAAAAATTTATTCAAAAATTCATGGCATTTCTGCCAAAATTTAATCAAAAAATTATATTAAAAATAAACTAACAAAGGAGGCTGAGGCTTATAGAAAATAAATATTAGACCCAAAAATTGATTATGTATTCAAAAGAATATTTGGACACATAGGCATGAAGAAATTACAAAAGATTTATTAAGTGCAATTTTAGGAAAGGAAATCCTCCACTTTTTGACAATTAGTATAAATTATGTTATACTTTTTTTGTAGCTATTAATTTTTTACATTATATCCTAAATAGGAGGTAATAATATGCGAAAAGAAATACCAGGAATAGTTTCGTCTTCAAAAAGACAATGTGATGGCATCATTTCTCATTCTTTTTATCAAATTAATACTCGTGGCGATACTAAAGATACTTTTTTAGGACGGAGTAAAAGTAATAATATGGAACCTTTTATCTATGAAACAGATAAAGATGGTAAATTGGTAATTGTTGGAACAAAGTAATAAAAGAAACAAAAAAAGTTCTTAGAAAAATGAGTGAAATTTTCACTCATTTTTCTATTGCAAAATTATTTAAAAAACTATATAATTCGAGTATAAATAACAAAAGGAAAAAGGTAAAAGTGATAATATGGATAAAAAAATATATGATTTAACAAACCCTCAAAAGTCAATATGGTATATGGAAGAATATTACAAAGGAACAGCAATCAATAACATATGTGGGAGCCTAACAATAAATGAAGAAGTAGACTTCGAAAAATTCAAAAAAGCAATCAATTTATTTGTCAAATTAAATGAAAGTTTTCAAATAAGATTATTTATCGAAAATTCAATTCCAAAGCAATATTTTTGTGAATTTAAAGAACTTAATTTAGAAATAATTGATATAAATTCAAATGATGAAATATTAAACATTGAAAAAGAAATGGTTAATATTCCATTTAACATGATAGAATCACCACTTTTCGAATTTAGAATATTCAGACTTCCAAATGGACATGGTGGATTTGTTGTAAATACCCATCATATTATTTCTGATGCTGCTACTATTGCTATAATTGGTAGTAGCATTGCGCGAATTTATGCAAATTTGAAAAATAATATTGAAATTGATACAAATATTCCTTCATATGTAGATTACATTGCATCTGAAAAAGAATATTTGTTAAGTGATAAATTTAAAAAAGATGAACAATACTGGAATGATAGATTTGAGACAATTCCTGATGTTGCTTCTCTTCCCGCTTCTTTTAAAAATGTTTCTACTTATAGTAGTAATTCTAAAAGAGAATTATTTATATTGCCAAAAAGCATTGTTTA
>CAOKJC010000026.1 GCA_948468685.1 uncultured Clostridium sp.
ATTGACTTTTGTTAGCAAGTTTTAGAGAGTAATTCTTTACTCATATTGATTTCTTGTTTAATTATATGTAACATAATACCACAAAAACCTCCTTCTTTCAAGACTTTTGGTCAAAAAAAGACCGCTTCATTTTTGAAACGGTTTAAGTTTTTGTGTTGTCAAATTCTTATAATCTTGTAATCAAGTTGTATCAAACATTATAGAGAGTTCGACAAAAACTCGTCTTGGTGCGGATGGTCAATATTACTGTATTTTCAATAGTTTTACATGATTTTATACATATTTAATTTAATACATTTTCTATACTTTTTATAATACATTACATTTTAAATTTATACAAGATATTTTTAAGATTACTTGTATTGCATCACACACTGCATTACAAAAAAGAAGCAGTTAAAATTTACCCACTTCTTTGTATTATAAGTATTAAATTACTATTTTTTTCGATAAGTTGATTTATAACTATCTTTGTAACCTGCATTATAAGCTGAGTCATTAGCAACCATTTTATAACCTTGATATATTAAAACTATTCCAATTATTACTCCTATTATTGCTACTATTATTCTTAACCATTTGTTATTTTCATTGTTACCCATAAAATTTTACCCCCTTTTTATTTAAAGATTTCCTTATAATATTCTAATAATGTGTCATTAAATTCCATTACAGCTTCATGTTCTGCTTGATATAAGCTTATCTTACTATCAATATTTTTAGAAGTTATTGTGTCTAATGGAATTTGCTTTACTTCTTTAAATAATAAGTCATCTGGAGCATTTTTGTTGTATTTTTTTATAATTGTATTTTTCTTTACAACATCAAGATTATATGCAACTGCTGATTCATTAATTTCCTTTATAAAATCCTTTTTTCGATTAAAATCTGAATTTTGACTTGTTTTTGATATTATCAAGAATAATGCTACAATAACTATTGCTACAACAATTAATAATGTTATTAAACTTATCCCCTTTTGATTTTTCATTTGTTCACACCTCCTTTATCTTTTGTAACATTTTGTCGAATTTTAGTATATCATTTGTTTTTATTCTCTGCAATAAGTTTCTATAATAAAATCAACTTGTTCACTTGATAATCTTTTGTTGACCTGTGCCAGTCTTAGTAATGCTTTTATATTTTCCCACTTCATACTTTTACAATGTCCTTTTGCAGTTTCTTCAATATAAAAAATTAGTTCATCTACTATATACATTGGCACACAAAAATTTTTGCTTATTTTTGTCATTTTTAATTGCTCCTATTTTTTTACATTTTTCAACAATTAAATAATACTATAAAAGTTGGCAATTGTCAACAACATGAAATAACTTTTTTGTTAATATTTTTAATATAGGGAATACTACAAAAAAGGAGATTTTACGGTGGATTTATCACAAGCAGTTAGAATAAGAATTACAAACTTAATAGAAGAAAGAAATATAAATGTTTCAAAACTTAGCACAATGGCAGGAATATCACGTTCAACATTATCTAAGTTTTTAGCAGGAAAAAGAAAAATTATAAGACTTGATATGATAGAATATATTTGCGAGGGTTTAAATATAAAATTACAAGACTTTTTCAATGACCCAATATTTGATAATATAGAAATGGAAGATTAAAAAGATAGTATAAAACACTATCTTTTAATTTTTTACAATATTTGTTGTTTATTATAGTTGTAGAAGCTACCACGTTCAATTTAAACGAGTTTTTACAAGCAAACAATATAAGTTCATGTCTACAATAGACCAAACCGCTTCTAGCTACAATATTTATTCTTATGTATCTAATTCCTTTTTTTCTTTTAACTTTGTAGGAATATCAAATAAAAATGTAATACCGCTCTATATGCTCTTTATCATCTCCGAATTTTCCAGTTTTGACCGAAGCATATCTACAATGATGTTAAAGGCTTTCAAGTTTCCGATTAAGTGCTTGTTGAACAACTGCACAACTTATAGCATTTTGAATAGTAAAATCATCTTCAATACCTAAGTCAAGCATTTTACTTTTTAGTTTTATATCTTTTAAATCCATTGTCATTAATTCTTCAAGATTTTCTTTTATGTACTTTTTGGCTTTTTTTGATTTTACCGATTTTTTTCCACCGTTTCGACTGTTCTTCGACAGTTAATTTATGTTGTTGTGGTATTAAGTTACTTTTATTTGCCATTGCTAACCTCCTATACAAAAAATACAGTTATTTACCGTTACTTATCGTTATATATCGTAATAATATATTTGTAACGATATTTAACGATATATAACGATATTTACATATATTATTCTTCTACTTTAGGTTTTGAAAAAAACAAAATTCTTGCTTTATGTTCATAATGTATGCCATCATATTTTAATAAATTATATTGTAAATTACTTGTTATTTCTCTGCTTAAAGTATTAGGTTTATCTTCTTTAGGATAAGTTCCTGTTATTTCAAATATTTTCTTTAGTAAATCACTTGCATTAATTTTTACCCCAGTAGGATTTTCTTCAATTAATTTTTTTATAGTTATAACAATAGGGTTTATATTATAACGTTCAATATCTGTCATATCTTTTCTAGCTTCTAAATCACTACATACAACTTCCCATTTAAAAGTTTCTTTGTTGAAAAGTAAAAGTTTTTCGTTGTTTTCTACATCTCTGCCATCTATTGAAAATACTACTTCTTTTTTATCTTTTATTTTTTCTAATACAATTGTAGTATCTACTGCACCTCTTAAACCAGTAGATCCATTTATTTTATCAAAAGTATCACTTTCATTTCCCTTTTTTAAATGGTGTATTACTACAATACAAATTTTATGTTCGTCTGCAAAAGACTTTATTTTTGACATTTCTTTATAATCATATCCATACATAGTATCTGCTTTGTTTGGTGTACCTCTTATTTTTTGTAATGTATCAATAATAATAAGTTTTGTGTTTGGATTCTCTTTTAACTCTTCTTGTAATTCCTCAAGTAATCCCTCATTTAAAGGACTAGCAAGTAACTTTAGTCTAAAATCTTTTGGAATAGTATCTCCTGCCTTTAATACTTTTTTTGCTCGTTCTTGCAATCTATAATAACTATCTTCTAGTGCTAAATATAAGCAACCGCATTTATTTGTTTTTAGTCCTAAAAATGATTTTCCATTACAAAGTGAAATACCTAAATCTAAACATAGCCAACTTTTTCCCACTTTTGGAGCACCTGCTACAATTGTAAGCCCTTGATATAACATATCTTCAACTACTACATGTGGTGGTTCTATATCCATTTCTAATAATTCTTTTAGACTTATAGATTTTGGTACTTTTCCAATTCCACATAACTCTTTCTTAAATTTCTCAATAGCTTCCTTTTGAGAAAGGTGTTCAACTGCCATTAAGTAATCAATAATTGTTCCTCCAATTTTTTCTTTTTTTCCCTTATCACTAAAACAACTAAATGAGTTTGTTTCTGGATAATATACTAAGTCGTTTTTATGTCCGCAAATTTCGCAGTTTTCAAACATGATATATCTTGGATTATCTCTTACTATATTTCCATTTCTTTCTTTTAGATAACTAAAAAAATCAAAATCATTTATTAGTTTTTCTAGTTCTTTATCTGCTCTGCTAGTTTTTTTCTTTTTTACTATTGTAGTTTTTGGTGGTATTTTTAATATATTATCAACAGTTATGCGAGCTTTTAAATCTAAGATTTTAGCTTCTTTATTTGTTCCAAAAAATACTCTGTCTGCATTCGTGCAACTTGTATCTGCTTGTTCAAATAAATCAATAAGTCTTCTTATTATTGTATCTCTTAAAACTTTATCTGTTATAACTTTATCCATTACAAATACAAGTCTATATTTTTCTAATTTTTCCGTATGCGAAAAGCTAAAATAGTAAAAGGCAAGAGGAAGATGATTTTTTTCACAAATAGAAATGGCTTTTTCTACTGTTAAAATTGGTATATCTGTTTTTTTATTATCTATATCAACCATAAAAACTTGCTGTTCTACAAAATCTTTTTCCTTTGTTCCTTTCATAACTGTTGGACTTACTGACTTTCCTTCTTGTAATTTTTCTACTACTACTTTTAATGGTACTTCAACAGGAGGAGAATCTTGTTGCACACGATTTTTAATTATACCAAATTCTTTTTTAGCAAGTTCTTTATCTTTATAACCTTTTGTATCAATATGGAGTTTAAATTTTTCTTCTTCCATAGATTACCTCCTTTCTTTCAATATTGATAATTCACTTATGTAAACTGTCAAAAAATTTTTTGTTGTGTATCACTCGCCACACAGAAACGGTTGTTAAAAAGATATACTAGGTTGAACATCCCGCTTCTATATGACAATAAAATACACTTTTCTTTTTGTAGTTAAGCACAATTATTTTTATCTCTTTTTGTCATATACCAATTTTTAAGTGCTTGTAATTCTACTACTTTTTGCTTTCCGTAATTTTCACTAGGGAACGATTCTGCATTATAGATTTCTTGTGCCGTTTTTATACTGCAATTTCTAAGTCTTGCAAACTCTCCGTATTGTGATAAATTGAAGCATTTTTGACTTATCTTCTAGCAACTCTAATTTCTCTATCATTTCATTTAACATTTTTAGTTCCTCTTTTATGTTTGTGTCAATATTTACAGTTGTTTGAGCCATTTTTTCTTTTCCTCCTTTTCTAATTCTTTTTATTATTGTTTTTTTCTGCAATTTCTTCAATTACAGAAAATATCTTTTGTTTTTCCTCTTCTGGCAATTCATACCTTAGCTTTCTTACAAGTGTCATTTCACTAATATTTAGTGCATCTGCGACTTGCCATTGCATAACTTTTCTTTCCTTTAGTTTTCTTCTTATCTCTAAGTTTTCCATTTTTCACCTCCTAGAACTTGACAACATACTTTAAATATGTTATTATGTTGTTATCAATGTTGATATTATATCTTGTTTGATGAATATTGTCAATATCAAATTAAATATTTTTTTAAAGTTGATAACATTGTTTATAAAAAAAATAAGAAAGGAGGTGCTACAATGCTACTAGAAACTCGTTTTGACACTAAAGACAATATAGAAATAATTAATGGAAAAAAATTTCCTTTAGGTGCAAATTTAATAAACTTTATTTGTTTAGATATGGAAAATATCTTAAATGATAAAATTATATCTAATTTATCAGAGAATAACTATAAAAAAGTTATATCTAATATGGCAACCGCTTCTCATGGTGTAGAAATAATAGATATAAAAAATATATCAAGTCAAAATAATATACAGGAAATCAAAGAGAATTTAACATTAATTTTAAATACTTATAATAAATTTAAAGAACTTATAGATTTTTGTTACCTAAATAATAATTTTAATGATATTACACCATTACAAAAGTATTTACATTATTTAGATAGGTCAATAACAGAAGAAGTAATATTGCCAAAACAAACAATTAGTTTAAAAGTAAAAAGAACTTCTAATAAAAATTTAAAAAATAATATTACTGAAAATTCTCCGTATTTATGTTTTAGTTATCAATGCTTAAATATAAATGAATATATGCTAGTTACATTTTTAGAACTTATAAAAAATAATTATTTTATATTGAAATGTAAGAACTGCAATAAATACTTTATAACATATAACAGAATAGAAACATATTATTGTGATAGACAAGCTCCACAAGATACTACTAAAACATGTAAACAATACGGTGCAGAAAAAGCATGGACAGATAGAACAAAAGATGAAAACGACTGGTATAATTTATATAGAAAAGTGTATCAGTCATTCCAAATGAAAGCAAAAAGAAATCCAAACAACCCACAATTAAAGGAAAATTTTGATAACTTTAGAGCAGAAGCAAACAAGTGGAAAAAAGAGATAAAAAAAGGAACAAAAACAGAAGAAGAATTTATGTATTGGTTAAAAGAATTTAGAAAATAAAAAAGCAGGAATATTTTGTGCAAGTCGGCAAAACAAACTCAAAATATTCCCTAAGAAATCAAAAGCGATTCCTATATAGAATTATAGTATAAAAAATCGCTTTTGTAAATAAGAAAAAGGAGCGATTTTAAAATGGAAAGAAAAAATAAAAAAACAAAATCTGTCGGCAATGGCGAGGGTAGTCTTTATTATAGTGAAAAATCAAAATGTTGGATATTTCAATACCACGATACAAACGGAAAAAGACAAACTATGAAACAAAAGAAAAAAGAAAGCACAAAAGATTTTAAAGCTAAAGTTACAGAAGTAAAAAATAGCTTGAACAATGGAACATATATAAGTAAAAGCAATGAAAGTTTATATTCTATACTTAATAATTACATTGAAAACAATTACAAAACAGGAATAATAGGTGCTAGAACTTATAAAAGAAACAATGACACCTTAAAATTACTAAAAAAATGTTGTAAAGATTTTATAGATAAACCAATTCAAAATGTGTCTTTAAATGAAGTAAAAAAGGCTTTGCCAAATTTACTTGAACTAGAATATATAGACCCTAAAACAAATAAGAACGTGTCAAAAATCTATTCTCAAAATGTAATAGATAAACTATATATGTTTTTAAATAAAGGCTTTAAAATAGCATTTTCGGAAAGAATTACTAATTATAACATAATGGATAATGAAAGCATAAAAAAGCCGAAATCTAAAAAAGTAATGGCTAAAGTAGAAGCATTAACAGTAGCAGAACAAAAACAACTTATAACTATTTTAGAGAAAATCGAACATAAATATAAACATATAATTTTACTTGCTTTATATACTGGTATGAGGATACGGAGAAATACTTGCACTTACTCGTGATAATGTTAATTCAAAAGACAATACTTTAACAATAGAAAAAACTTTAACACGAGATAAAAACGATAAAGTTATTCTTGGCACTACTACAAAAACTTCTAAAGGTAAAAGAACTATTTATTTAAGTAATAATGCAGTATCAGTTTTAAAAGAAGTAATGCAAAATAACATACTTAATACTTACAACTTATTATTTTTTGATTATGCAAAAAATACTTTTATAACACCTAATGAAATAAACTGTTATTTACAACGATTAAATGAAAAATACAATATATGCCCTCATATTCATACACACATGCTTAGACATACTTACGCGACTCGTTGTATTGAAGCAGGGATGTCTGCTAAAGTTTTACAAGATATTTTAGGACATAGAAAAATTGAAACTACTTTAGATACATACACAAGTGTTTTTGAAAAATTTAATAAAGATGAAAATGAAAAATATGAAAATTATATGAGAGAAATTGGACTTTAAAATCTCTACTGCATCCACAATGCATCAATTTTAATAAAATTCCAAAAAATAAAAAGAGTGTAACCCTTGCTATAAGTGAGTTACATTCTTTTTACTTTGTTTTTCGTGTCTGGTGCGGATGAAGGGACTCGAACCCCCACGTCGTTGACACTGGTTCCTAAGACCAGCGCGTCTACCAGTTCCGCCACATCCGCATTTCATGTTACTGAATAAGTTATCTGTAATTGTTTCATTCAACAGCTAACAAAACATCTACATTTCCTATTGACAATACATATAATAGCACATTCAGACTTTTATTGTCAATAGAATTTTTATATTTTTTTCATTTTGATAACAAATATAATATTATTCCTCCTATTATTGCCAAAATAAATCCTAAAAATTTAAGTCCTGCTGCCCCTTCGTTTTGGTCGCCAAATCCAAAGAACTTTTTTGTTAATAAACGTGCATCATATATATATATACTTCCAATCAAAACTAGTATAAGTGCTATTATTTTCATTACTATATTAAACATTCTATCTACATCCTTTTTTATATTGTATTTGTATATTAATATTTTCCAACATATAAATCAAGATATTTTTAATAATTTGAAATTTAATCCATCACTACTAATCAATTTTAACTCTATTTCATCAATATTTCCTTCAACTGCATCCTGAATTGATGTTGAATGTAAATGTCCATAAAAACATCTTTTTATATTATATCTTTTCATTAATTTCATATAATCTGTATTCATATACTTTTTTGTTACAGGTGGATAATGTAAGAAAACAATTATTTCTTTATCTTCCCCATATTTTAAAATTCCATCTTTTATAGATAATTCTAATCTATCTACTTCTCTTTTTGTAAGTCTAATATCTTCTTGTTCTTCTGAGATAGTCCAACCTCTTGTACCAACTATTATTTTATTTTCAAATTCATAACTATTATTATACAAAAAGTCTATATCTTCAAAATTTTTCTCTTTAATAAATCTTCTCATACTTGTAACTGTTGTCCACCAATAATCATGATTTCCCTTTAATAGTATTTTCCTCCCTGGCAATTTATTTACAAATTCGAAATCTTTTTCTGTTTCTTCTAAATACATTGCCCATGAAAAGTCCCCTGGTAATATTACTATATCTTCTGGTTTTACTTTTGATTTCCAGTCTTGTTTTATTTTCTCTTCATGATTTTGCCAATTTTCTCCAAATATATTCATTGGTTTGTTTGTATTAAATGATAAGTGTAAATCTCCTATTGTATATATCGACATTGCTTTCTCCTTTTTTCATCTTTTTATATTATTAATATACAATATTTTCAATTAAAAAACAATAGAAAATCTCTATAAAATTTTAGAGAACGTATAAAAGAAGTTACAATTCATATCTACTACTAACTTTATAAAGAACTGTTTTTACTATGAATTGTCACTAAAAGAATACTATTCATAAAAGTTCTAAAAAAAATATAAATTTCATATATTGTATTAAAATATTTATATAATTAAAATCGGAGGTAAAAAATGAAAAAAATAAGAAATATAATTGCAATTTCATTAATTTTCTTTTTTTGTATATCACCATTTTCTTTAGCTTATGATTCATCTAGTTCATATATGTGGTCTGTTGATGCTGACACAATGCCTGTAAGTTCTACAAATTCTGTTCAAGTAAATTCAGATGTTGAAGAAAATAATTCGTTAAATTTAGAAAGTGGTGCTGCAATTTTAATAGAACAATCAACTGGCCAAATACTTTATTCTCATAATATACATGAGCAGCTACGTCCTGCTTCTGTTACTAAAGTAATGAGTATATTATTAATTATGGAACAAATTGATAATGGCTATTTATCTTATACTGATACTGTTAGTTGTTCTGAAACAGCTCGTTCAATGGGCGGCTCTCAAATTTGGCTAGATCCTAGAGAAACTTTAACAGTTGATGAAATGTTAAAAGCTATTTGTGTTGTATCTGCTAATGATTGTGTTGTCGCAATGGCTGAACATATTGCTGGCTCTGAAGAGGCTTTTGTACAGATGATGAATGATAAGGCTAAAGAATTAGGTATGAACGATACCTGTTTTAAAAATTGTCATGGTATTGACGAAGATGGTCATGTTACATCAGCTTATGATATCGCATTGATGTCTCGTGAATTATTAAAAAATCATCCTGATATTACTAAGTATACCACTATTTGGATGGATACTTTAAGAGATGGAAAATCTCAATTGGTTAATACAAACAAATTAATCAAGACTTATAAAGGTATTACAGGTTTAAAGACTGGCTCTACATCTCTTGCTTTATATAATTTGTCTGCTAGTGCTACACGTGATGACTTATCTTTAATCGCTGTAATTATGAAAGCTCCATCTACTAAAGTTAGATTTTCTGAAGCACAAAAATTATTAGATTTTGGTTTTAATAAATTTACTTTTAGATGTTTTGGAAATAAAAATGATGTTATTCAAACTGTTACTGTTAATAAAGGCGTTATAAAGAGTGTTGACGCTATTTTAGAGGATGTTAGTGGTACTTTAATTGAAAAAGGTAAAGAGAGTCAAATTTCTCAATCTATTGAATTAAGTAATGTTATAGAAGCTCCTATTAAAAAAGGTGATATAATTCGGTAAAGTAACTTTTTCTTTAGATGGTAATGAACTTTCTAGTGTTAATTTAGTTGCTTCTGATGATGTTTCTAAAATTAATTTGTTTACTATGTCTAAGAAGATTATTTATAGTTGGATTGATTTACTTAGGAGTTAATGTCCCATTGGGGACGTTTCTTTTTGGGACATTTTGTCCCATCAGGGACACATCTCTATTTTACATACTATAAGAAAAAGAACCTTACTCAAAATTTCAAGTAGGGTTCTTTTTCTTAATTCAGGTGGAAATTTTACTTTTAATACTTTGTACTTTGTACTTTGTGTTGGCTCTATTTAGTTTTTCTGTGTCTGTTGTGGAAACGTTCAGTCAAGCGGTCAACGCCTACCGAAAATGCCATAGCAATGATAGCAACAAGAACCATAATGCCTGCTGCTACCAACAATATTACTAAAGTTTCCAAAATTCCCATCTTTTTTACCTCCAATATTATAATTGTTATTAGTTACTCTCGTAACTCCATATGTTGCTTTAGGAGTTCAAATAAATATCATATTAAAATTATAGCATATTTTCCCTTATTTATTCAAGTCTTTCAACAACTTTTGAAAGCATCTCTTTATATTTTTCTAATTTATCTTTTTCTTCTTGTATTTTCTTTTCTGGAGCTTTGTTTACAAATCCAGGATTAGATAACATTTTTTCACATCTTGCAACTTCTGCTTCTAATTTAGTCTTTTCATCTTGTAATCTCTTTCTTTCCTCTTCCATATCAACTAAATCTTCAAGTGGCATATACAATTCAATTCCATCTTGCATTATGCTTATTGCATTTTCTGGTATTCCTGCTTTATCTTTTTGAACTTTAACCTCTGTTCCAAATCCTAATTTAACAATAAATTCTTTAGCTTCTAGAATTTCTTTTTCGTATTTTTCTGTAACAAATATTAATTCTGATTTTTTAGATGGGTGTATATTCATGTTTGCTCTAACATTTCTAATTTCTACTATTATTTGTTTTATTTTTTCTACGATTTCTTCTTCTTTATCAAATACGAATTCATTTCTAATATCTGGCCATTTTGCTACAATTAAATCTTCTGTTCCAAAAGTAATAAGATTTTTATATATTTCAGCTGTAATGAATGGCATAAATGGATGTAATAGTTTTAATGAAGATGCTAAGATGTGGTTAAGTACATCTGTTACTGGAACTCTTACATTTTCATCATCACTATAAATTCTTGTTTTAACCATTTCAATATACCAATCGCAGAATTCGTTCCATATAAAGTTATATATATTATCAAGTGCAATTCCTAAATCGTAGTTATCTAAATTTTTAGTTATATCTACTACTAATTTATCAAATTTATTTAAAATCCATTTATCTTCTAGTCTAAAGCATTCTGTATTATAAGATTTAGTTTTTTCAAATGCTTCGTAACAGAAATCTCTTACCTTTTGCTCATCAGCAGAATTGCTAATTACAAATTTAGCTGCATTCCATATTTTATTTGCAAAGTTTGATGCTTGTTCTAGTTTTTCTGGCATATATCTTATGTCATTTCCCATTGTTGTTCCAGATAATACTGAAAATCTTAATGCGTCTGCTCCATATTTATCAATAATTTCAATTGGGTCAATTCCATTTCCTAATGATTTTGACATTTTTCTTCCTTGACTATCACGTACTATTCCATGTACTACAACATCTTTAAATGGATTTTGATTTGTTAATTCTAATCCTTGTGTCATCATTCTTGATATCCAGAATGTTATAATATCATATCCTGTAACTAATACATTTGTTGGATAAAATGTTTTATAATCTTCGTTTTCTGTATTTGGCCAACCAAGTGTTGAGAATGGCCATAATGCTGAGCTGAACCATGTGTCTAATGAATCTTCATCTTGATGCAATTTGTTTGAACCACATTTTCCACATTTCTCTGGCATTTGTTTTGCCACATTCATATGTCCGCATTCTTCACAATAATAAACTGGAATTCTATGTCCCCACCATAATTGTCTTGAAATACACCAATCTTGAATATTATCTAACCAATTGAAATACATTTTTTCATATCTTTTTGGCACAAATTTAACTTCGTCATTTCTTACACTATCTGCAGCTCTTTTTGCTAAATCCTTCATACTTACAAACCATTGCTCAGAAATTCTAGGTTCGATTGTATTATGGCATCTATAACATTTTCCAACATTATGAGCATAATCTTCTGTTTTTACTAAGTTTCCTAATTCTTGTAATTTCTCTACAATTGGTTTTCTTGCATCTATTGCTTTCATTCCTTTATATTCTGGAACTAAATCTCCCATTATAGAACTATCATCAAATACTTCAATTATTTCTAAGTTATGTCTTAATCCAGCTTGATAATCATTCATATCATGTGCTGGTGTAATTTTAACACATCCTGTACCAAATTCTTTTTCAACAAACTCATCTGCAATAATTGGAATTTCTTTATTCATAATAGGTAAAATACACTTTTTACCTATTAAATCTTTATATCTTTCATCATCTGGATGTACTGCAACCGCTGTATCTCCTAGCATTGTTTCAGGTCTAGTTGTTGCAACTATAATATATCTATTTTCCTCTCCAGCTATTTTGTATTTAATATGCCATAAATGTGAAGCTTCATCTTCATATTCAACCTCTGCATCTGATATAGTTGTATGACATGAAGGACACCAGTTTATCATTTTTTTACCTTTATAAATTAAACCTTTATTATATAAAGAAATGAATTGTTCTAAAACTGCTTCTGATAAACCTTCATCCATAGTAAATCTATTTCTTTCCCAGTCACAAGAACATCCAAGTCTTTTTTGTTGTTTTTGAATAGTTCCTCCATATTCTTCAGTCCATGCCCAAGCTCTATCTAAAAATTGTTCTCTTGTTATATCAGCTTTTGTAAGACCTTCCTCTTCTTTCATTTTTGCAACAACTTTAACCTCTGTTGCAATTGCTGCATGGTCTGAACCTGGAAGCCATAATGTGTTGTATTTTTGCATTCTTTTAAATCTTATTAAAATATCTTGTATTGTGTCATCTAATGC
This sequence comes from uncultured Clostridium sp., assembly GCA_948468685.1. Lineage (GTDB taxonomy): Bacteria > Bacillota > Clostridia > TANB77 > CAG-508 > CAG-269. Next base: position 12,982 of record CAOKJC010000026.1, read on the forward strand.
ATGTCCCATGTGTAGCTTTCCTGTTACATTTGGTGGGGGCATCATTATACAGTAGCTTTCTTTTGTTTTGTCCATACTTGGCTTAAAGTATCCTTTTTCCTCCCATTCTTGATATAGTTTTTCTTCAAATTCTTGTGGATTGTATTTGTCGTTCATGTTTTTCTCCTCTCTGTCCCATTGGGGACGGTTCTTTTTGGGACATTTTGTCCCATTGGGGACACATCTTAAAATATTATGTCCATTTTTAGTGGCTACTCTCGAACAGATTATTTTTTATGATTACAAATTCGCTATCGCTCATTTGCATAAGATATCTGTAACTCGCTTTGCTCGAACAGCTATCTTAAAAGAGCTCACCCTTATATTGCTATAAGGGCGAGCTCATGTCTCACGGTACCACCTTAATTATTATACATATCTAAATTATATATTTATAACTTAGATACTGTTAATATCTCATTTTACTTTAACGCAGTTTTACGGATAATCTTAAGTTTATTTTCGGATTATCAACTCCAAAGTTACTTTCCATTTATCTTTATTTTAGAAGCTTACAGCCTATGACTTCTATTCTCTTTAAACAAGTAGTTAAATGTACTCCTCTTTTTCTTAGTTTTTATTTATTATGTTATTATTATATATCTTTTTATGCATTTTGTCTAGTATTTTTTTGTTTTTCCCCATTACTTTCTATATTTTCTTCTTTTTGTGTTTGAATTTGTTGCTCGATTTGTTTCCTGCTTTTTACTGTCATATATATAAACAATATTATTAATATTACTATTATTATAATTATTGCAATCATTATAAAATCCCATACATTTTTTGTTTTATTCATGATAGATTTCGCTGTTTCACTAAATGTATTTGAAATCATCTTTTCTATACTTAATGATGTATTATAGTAATTTTTTTGGAAATATCCCCATAAAATACTTATTGCTTCATCATCCATAATTGTATCTGCACTATATCCACTTAAATATCTAAATTCTCCATCCATTTCAGATTTCGAATCATTTCTACATTGGAAATATGCAAAAATAAAATGTCCTTCATCTTTAAATTTTTCTGAGTATATCTTCTCCATATATTCATTAACTTTTTCAACGTTAATATTGTTTCCATTCCAAAATTCAACTGAATACGGAACAAATAATATATATGGTTGTATTCCTGTTTTTTTATAAAAATCTTCCAATCCAGAAATTAATGTATCTTTTGATGTTATCCATCCTATATTGTCTTCACACCAATCTGTTTTCAAAACCACTCCATTCAATGCTGTTCTTTCAGTTTTATTTTTAGGTACTTTTGCTGTCTTTGCAGGCAGACTATCTATTATTGATGGTATAACTGTCATTAATATTATAATTATTAATACTATCCATACTGATTTAAAGGATGTGTATCTTGGTCCATATCCACCATAATAGCCGCCATAATATCCTGGTCCTGAGTGATAATGATGATGATATATATGTCCACTTGGTCTACTACTTCCATAAGAAGATGAATATCTTCCACTTGAAAATCCTCCTGATGAGCGACCTCCTCCTGAAAATCCTCCACTTCTGTGGCTCCCGCCACCTCCACTACTTCTTCCCATATTCATCCTTCCCTCATTAATAATTTTGAAGATTAACTATTATATATATTTAAATATCCTTATCTATATATTAATTATACCAATAATTTTAATATGATGCAAGTTAAAAAGCTGGTACCTAGTAAAAGGTAACAGCTTTTTAATTTTATGAAATTATTTCCATTACTTCCAATAAGGATGCAACTTCAAATGTTGGTTTATATGGAGTTTTATTCACTTTTTCATTTCTATTAAACCATATTGATTTTATACCAGCATTGTGCGCAAAACATATGTCACTTGCTGCTGAATCTCCAATCATTACATATTGTTCTTTTCTTTCAGGTTTAATTATTTCACTTACTACCAATGGATTATATTTTAGATATTGATTATCACAACAATGTAATTCTTCAATGTATTCTAATATTCCATATCCTTTAATTAAACTTACTTGCACTTCTCTCCACCAATCAGATTTTACAATACTTTTAATTCCTCTTTGTTTTAGGTATTCCAAAACTACTATAATGTCTTTATTGAAATCATTTACTTCAAACTTGAGTCCATTCCATACTTTCATAAATTTTTCAGAGGAGATACCATAGAATTCTAATATTGGCATTTCCCTCGATATTAGTTTGTAACTTTCTTTTTCAGTTACTCTTTTTTGAATGAAATAACAATTGAATGATTTTAACATATCAAAGAACTGTAATGCAAATTCTTCAATATCCGTAATTTTTAATGCTTTTGCTACTATTTCTACTTCGTTTCTTTTATGAAACCACATTACATTGTCACAATCCCATATAACTGTCCGCACATTTTTCATATTCTACCTCCATTTGTAGATAAATCTTTTTATGTGTTATGTTAATAATTTTATCATTTATTTTTGTATAAGTCAACTAAATCTTATTGAAATATGTAAACTAAAATGTTATAATAGTACTTATCAAATAAAGGAGTTTAATTATGTTAAAAGATTTATGTTTTGAAGTAATACATACATGTCCAAATAATTGCAAATTTTGTTCTTCGAATTCATCTATTGAAGCAACTAAAATCATAGCTTTAGATGATTTTAAAAGAACTATTAATCATTTTATGAAAACTGGAGGAATAGAAGAAATTTCTATATCTGGCGGTGAGCCTTTTTTACATCCAGATTTATTTGAAATGGTTAGCTTTTGTAAAAGTTTAGATATAAGAACTGTCATTTTTACTAGTGGTATAAAAAGTTCTAGAACTTTAAGTGAGTTTGAAAGAAAGTTTTATATAGATGATTATAACAAAAAAGTTAAAGAAATAGAAGAAGCTGAACCTTGGAACACTAAGATAAATGAAATTATGAAAAGAAATTTAAAAAGACAACTTGATAATGCTATTAATGAGAAGTTCTGGGCTATTTCTAGAGAAGAAATGGATACTTTAAAATCACTTGGTTTAGATAAAATCGTTTTTGATTTTCAAGCTGCTGAAGAGCAAACTTATAATCAACTTATGGGAACAAAAGAGATGTTTGGAAAAGTTTCTCTTTCTATGATTAGAGCTTCTAAATCTGGATTAAACACAGATGTTCATTTTGTCCCAATGAAACCAAATTATAGACAATTTCCTGACTTATTGGAAGAATTAAATATTGCTAGAGTTCCAAGTATTAGTATATTAAATTTTGTTCCTCAAGGTAGAGGTTTGTTAAATAGAGAAGAATTAATGTTGTCAAATGAAGAAATGAAAGAATTTTCTGATATATTTGATAACTGTAAAAATGATTTTAATGGTAATATTAGAATTGGTATTCCTCTTCTGGGTAATGTTCAGCATTTGTGTACTGCTGGTACTGAAAAGCTTGATATTAAATATGATGGTACAGTTCTTCCTTGTCCTGCTTTTAAGGAAATTAGCGCTGAAAAGTTGGAAAAGTATGGTATTCGTTTGTATAATATTTATGATGATTTGGAAAACTTAGTTGTGAGAGGTGGTAAAAGAAAAACTCCCCTTTGCAAACAAGTCTATAATTTTGATTATAGTTTAAGTTCGGATGATGAAGAAAGGTAATTAAAACCTGAAAAGGAGGGAAACACATCCCTCCTTTTTTACAGTTAATTATTCAATTGTTTTATATTTTATTACAACTTATAAATATTTCTTTAAGAATTTCCCTGTATAGCTTTGTTCATTCTTACAAATTTGTTCAGGTGTTCCGTACTGCAATAACCTGTCCACCACCATCTCCACCTTCTGGGCCTAAATCTATAATATGGTCACAAGTTTTTATCAAATCCAAATTATGTTCAATAACTATAATAGTATTTCCAGTATCAACTAATCTCTGTAAAATATCAACTAATCTATGAACATCAGCTATATGAAGCCCTGTTGTTGGTTCATCTAAAATATATAATGTTTTTC